>JAFVVB010000081.1 GCA_017502425.1 Ruminococcus sp.
AGAAACTACAAGGAGAAAGAAAATCGACGAGTTCAGACGCGGGTTTGATAAAAGCGTTATGAATACTGACGATAAACCTTCTGTGCCTGTCGCAAAAAGTATGGGTGGTCCTGATACACAGAGAACATCGGCTACCCGTCAGCGTCACAAGAACAACGAGATTAATTCTTACAGCGACTCTGATACTAAAAAGCGTATCGAAAAGGACTCAAAAAAAGCGCTGAAGGAGCAGAGTAAAAAAGAAAAGCGTATAGAGAAAAACAAAGCAAAGCGTAACCAGAAGATGTTTAAATGGGTTTGGCTTTGCATGGTTGTTATCATCGGTATCGTTTTATCTCAGGTGATTTTAGTAGGTGTTAACGACCTTTTAGCTATTGAACGAGAGAAAGATCCTATTACTGTGAAAATCAGCATTCCAGCTGATCCTACTATTGAGGATATCGCTACTATTCTGGAAGAAAACGACGTTATCGATAATGCTAAATACTTCACTTTGTACGCTAACCTTACTACTGATGTGGATAATTTCAGACAGGGTGAATTCGAGATGGAGACCGATAAGGACTACGAAGCTATCGTTAACTATCTCCAAAGCAACATCAACCGTACCGATATCGTAAAGGTTCAGCTTACTGAAGGTATGAATATTGTTGAAATCGCTTCTAAGCTTCACGAAGAGGGCGTAGTATCCGATGTTCAGGAATTTTTAGATGTATGTAAAAGTGACGAGTTCGATGAAGATTTCGACTTTTTAGTTGACCTTCCTAACGCAAAGGACCGTTACTATAAGCTCGAAGGCTATCTTTTCCCTGATACTTACGACTTCTACTTAAACGAAGACCCTAAAACTATCATAGAAAAATTCCTCTACAACTACGAGGATAAGGTATACGCTACTAAGGATAAGTATAACGGAAGAAAAAAGAGTGCTACTATCGAGGAGTTAATAGCAGAGTCTGATTACTCTGTTGATGAAGTATTAACTATCGCTTCTATCATTCAGGCTGAGGCTGCTAATATTGAAGATATGTATTATATTTCTTCTATACTTCACAATCGTCTTGAATACGGTAGCGCTTATGGTGTAGGTAAACTCAACTGTGACTGTACCGTTTATTACCCATACCGTGAGTACGAAGATGTACCTACTACTATCCGTGATTCTTACTCGAGTTCATATAATACTAACATAATCGATGGTCTTCCAATGGGCCCTATCTGTAACCCTGGTATGGATGCTATTTTAGCTGCTATTGATCCGTATGATACAGATTATCTGTTTTTCTGTCACTCAAGTGCTGAAAACGGTTCAACACCTTACTACGCTTCTACTAACGCTGACCACGAGTATAACCTTACTTTGATTGATTGATATGATTAAACCTGAAATTTTATCTCCAGCAGGAGATATGGAATGTTTGAGCTCCGCGCTTAATTTCGGTGCGGATGCTGTGTATGTAGCCGGAAAGAATTTCGGTATGCGTACAGCGTCTAAAAATTTTTCTTTAGACGAATTAAGAAATGCGTGTGATATGGTTCATATACAGGGGAAAAAACTTTACCTCACATGTAATACGTTGCCTAGAAATAAGGACGTAGTAGATATGCCTGAGTTCCTTATAGGGGCTAAAGAGTGCGGAGTGGATGCCTTTATTATCGCTGATTTAGGTGTTTTCGAAATGGCTAAAAAATACGCACCTGAGGTTGAGCGCCATATCTCAACCCAAGGTGGTATTATAAACTACGAGAGCGCTAACGCATGGTATAATATGGGAGCATCCAGAGTGGTTTTGGCAAGAGAAATGACTTTGCCTGAAATCGCTGAAATGCGAGCTAAAATACCGAAAGACTTAGAAATTGAGTGCTTTGTGCACGGTGCGATGTGTGTATCTTTCTCGGGCAGATGTCTTATTTCGTCATTTATGACAGGAAGAGATGCTAATAGGGGCGACTGTGCTCAGCCTTGTCGCTGGAAGTATCATCTTTATGAAGAAAACAGAGAAGGTCAGTTTTTTCCGGTTATCGAAGAAAACGGAGGAACTTATCTCTATAATTCGCGCGACCTTTGCATGATTGAGTATATCGATGACCTCGTTAAAGCTGGTATTAGTAGCTTTAAAATCGAGGGAAGAGCAAAGTCTGCATACTATACGGCTGTTACTACTAACGCCTACCGTCATGCATTAAATGATTATATGCGCGATCCTGAGCATTTTGTGCTACAACCATGGATAAAGGAAGAACTCGAGAAAATTTCTCATAGAGAATATTCAACTGGTTTTTTCTTTGGCACCGAGCCCGGCCAGACTACTTCAAACGGTGGATATATCCGTCACTATAATCAGGTCGCTGTGTGCGAAGGCTATTTTGATGGTGTTGCTACTATCACACAGCGCAATAAATTTTTAGTGGGAGATATACTCGATGTTTTACCACCATCAGGTGTTTCGTTCGAAGTTACAGCTAAAAAGCTTACTAACGAATACGGTGAAGAGGTCGAGTCTGCTCCTCATGCTATGCAAAAACTGTTTATGTCAGTAGATAAAGAGATACCGGTTGGATCTGTTATCAGAAAGAAATTGTTGACATAAATCATTTTGAGTTTTATAATAACTACGATATATATAGGCTGTGACAAGACGAGTAAAACTAGGGTGTTGTCAAAGAGAGAGAGTCAAAGGTGGAAGACTCTTACATCACCGTTTTACAGCTACCTTTGAGCCTCTGTGTGAAAGCACAGCGTATTTCTGCGTTAAAGATAATCAAGTGGGCGATTTTTGATCGTCAATTTGGGTGGTACCGCAGGTTAGCCTGTCCCATTTATAGGGGCAGGCTTTTTTATTTTTAGTTTATTGTTGGCGACTGCGAGCGTGACGTCCCGACGTGTAAACACATTAAATTAAAACATTGTATAAGAGAGTTACTGTGCTCTCTTATAAAAAGGAGATATTTTTATGAAATGGACAGGATTAAACGAACTTAGAGAAAAGTTCCTTTCGTTCATGGAAAGTAAAGGTCATTTAAGACTTGAGAGCTTTCCACTGATTCCAAAGGACGATAACTCACTTTTACTTATCAACTCAGGTATGGCACCGATGAAAAAGTATTTCACAGGTGAGATTACTCCTCCTAGAAAACGTGTTACAACATGTCAGAAATGTATCCGTACACCTGATATTGAACGTGTTGGTATCACCGCACGTCACGGTACATACTTTGAGATGCTCGGTAACTTCTCTTTTGGTGATTATTTCAAACACGAAGCTACTGCATGGGCATGGGAGTTCTTCACTAAAGAGCTCGAGATGCCTGTTGAAAAGCTCTATGTTTCTATTTACGAAGATGATGACGAAGCGTTCGATATCTGGACTAAAGAAGTAGGCGTTGACCCTTCTCATATGGTAAGACTGGGTAAAGAAGATAACTTCTGGGAGCATGGTTCAGGTCCTTGCGGTCCTTGTTCCGAAATTTATTTTGATAGAGGCGAAGAAAAGGGCTGTGGCTCTCCTGATTGTGCGGTTGGCTGTGAGTGTGATCGTTTTGTTGAAGTATGGAACCTCGTGTTTACTCAGTTTGAGAACGATGGTAATAATAACTACACACCACTTGAGCATCCTAATATCGACACAGGTATGGGCCTTGAGCGTCTTGCGTGTGTAATGCAGGGCGTTGATAACCTCTTCTTAGTAGATACTGTCCAGAATATTATGAAACACATCAGCGATATCGTTGGTGTTACTTACGGCGAGGGTGAAAAGAGCGACATTTCACTTCGAGTTATTACTGACCATATCCGTTCTACTACATTTATGATTGCTGATGGTGTTATGCCATCTAATGAAGGCAGAGGTTATGTGTTAAGAAGACTTCTCCGTCGAGGTGCACGTCACGGTAGACTTCTCGGTCAGAACGAGCCTTTCCTTTATAAAGTGTGTGAAACCGTAATCAAGGAGAACGCGTCTGCTTACCCTGAACTTGTTGATAAGCAGGAGTATATCACGAAGCTCATCAAGGTTGAGGAAGAGAACTTTGCTAAAACTATTGATCAGGGTTTCCAGATGTTACAGTCTATTATTGAAGACGATTCTATCAAAGTGCTTTCTGGTGAAGATGCATTCAAACTCAACGATACTTTTGGTTTCCCAATTGACCTTACTCGTGAGATTTTAGGCGAAAAAGGTATCGAGGTTGACGTTGAGCGTTATAAAACACTCATGATTGAGCAGAAAAAGCGTAGCCGTGAAGCCAGAAAGAACGCAGGTGCTGATGCTTGGGTTTCTGATGCTACTGACCTCTCCGATATCAGCTCTACTGAATTTATCGGTTATACAGACTACGAAACAGAAGCTTCAGTATTAGCTATTATCAAAGACGGTGAACGTGTTGATGCAGCAGTTGAGGGTGAAAGCGTAGTTGTAGTTTTAGATAAAACACCATTCTATGCTGAAAGCGGTGGACAAATTGCTGATACAGGTGTTATCACACTTGATGGCACTACTGTCAGCGTTGATAACGTTTCTAAGGATAATAACGGTATTTATCTCCACGTTTGTGAAGTAACTTCAGGTTCTATTAAAATTTCTGATAAGGTTAAAGCCGCTATTGATATATCCCGTAGAGAAGATATAAAACGCAACCATACCGCAGCACATCTTTTACAGGCTGCTTTGAGAGAAGTTTTAGGTTCTCACGTTCAGCAGGCAGGTCAGCTCGTATCAGAAGACCTGTGTCGTTTTGACTTTACTCATTTCTCTGCACTTACTGCTCAGGAAATGATTGAAGTTGAAGAAAAAGTTAACGAAATGATTCTTTCAGCAGTTGAAGTATCGTGTCAGGAAATGCCTATCGAAGAGGCTAAAAAGCTCGGAGCTATGGCGCTTTTCGGCGAGAAATACGGTGATGTTGTAAGAGTTGTTAAGATGGGTGACTATTCACTCGAGTTCTGTGGTGGTACACACGTTAATAACACCTCTGCTCTCGGATTGTTTAAAATCCGTCAGGAAGGTTCTGTCGCAGCAGGCGTCAGAAGAATCGTGGCTGTTACCGGTAAAGGTGTACTCAACTATCTTAATCAAATGGTCAATGCGGTGTTCATCTCCTCTCAGATTCTTCATATCAACAACCCTAAGGAGTTTGTTCAGGGAGCTGAGCGTATAGCTCTTGAGCTTAAAGCGAAGAGTAAAGAAATCGATTCTCTCAAAGAGCAGCTCGCTGGTACACAGATTAGTGCACTTATCAATTCAGCACCAGTCGTAGGCGATACTAAGATAATCACAAGTATATTTGTCGGCACATCACCTGATATGCTTAAATCTATGTGTGATAAGCTTACTGATAAAGTAGACGATTGTGTAGCAGTTCTTGCAGCTATAAATGGTGAGAAACTCACCTTCGTCAGTGCTTGTTCAAAAGCAGCTATCAAACACGGTCTCAAAGCAGGCGACATCGTTAAGAAGGTAGCTATGATTGCTGGCGGTAACGGTGGCGGCAAACCTGATATGGCTATGGCTGGCGGTAAGAATGTTTCTGCTGCTGATGACGCTATCATCGCTGTTGAAGGCATCGTTAAAGAGATTTTAGGTTTATAATAGCTTATTTTTAATTCCATAATAGAAATATCCTTACCTTTTTCATGGTAAGGATATTTTTGTGTGTAAATTAGATAAACAAAAGTCGGTTTTATCGGTGGAATTAAGCGAAATTTTTACGTTTTAATTATTGACAAGTCAATTTCCATTTATTATAATACTAAATAGTGTTTTAGTATGCATTATTGCGTAAAGGAAGGGTTGTTATGCTACTTTCACTCAAAGATATATTCGTGAATGACGGCATGAAATCCGAATACCAATACACCTTGTCTTTACTAGACGTTGACATTGACGGGATATATCCATTCAAATCTCCTGTGTCTGTTAACGCTGTCGTTAAGAATAAGACGGGGCTCGTCACTTTAGACGTTGACGCTGAGTATGACTACTTGCGCCCGTGTGATAGATGCTTTACTGATGTGGATACACATTTTAAACAGCATTTTTCTCACCGACTCGTTGAGTCGCTCGAAGGTGACTATAATGATGAATACATTGAAACCACTGACTACAAGCTGGATTTATCCGAACTTGTCACTACTGATATTTTACTATCTTTACCATCTAAGTATCTTTGCAAGGGAGACTGTCAAGGTCTCTGTCATAAATGTGGACATAATCTTAACTTAGGTGATTGCGAATGTGATAAGCGTGAGATTGATCCGAGACTTGAGGCATTAAAAGAATTACTAGACTAATATATAATTTTAAGAGGAGGTCGTCACAATGGCAGTACCAGCTAGAAAGCATTCAAAAGCTAGAAGAGACAAGAGAAGAAACAACGTATGGAAGCTTCCAGTTCCAGCACTTGCAACTTGTCCTAACTGCGGCGAGTACAAGGCTCCACACAGAGTATGTGGTAACTGTGGTATGTACAACGGCAGACAGGTTATCGCTAAAGATGCTGAATAATCAATAACAAAAGTATTAGGCGGCAGGTTATCTGACCGCCCTTTTGTTTTATATGGAGGTGTGACTGTGTCAGTAAAAATTAATAGTATCGCTCCTCACAGCCACGCTAGCAGATGTGATATTCATGAGGGCGATTACCTTATTTCTATTAACGGCAATGAGATTATCGATGTTCTTGACTATCGTTTTTATCAGTTTAATAAGGAACTTGAGCTTAAAGTCAGCGATAGTAAAGGAAATGTTCGTAATATAAGTATTGTAAAGCCTGAGTACGATGAGCTTGGACTGCTTTTTGATACTTATCTTATGGATGAGCAGAAAAGCTGTAAAAATAAATGCGTTTTTTGCTTTATTGATCAGTTACCCGATGGTATGCGCGATACGCTGTATTTTAAAGACGATGATTCACGTCTTTCGTTTTTATTCGGTAACTATATCACTCTGACTAATATCACTGAACATGAAGTGGATAGAATTATTAAGATGCATATCAGCCCTATCAATATTTCTGTCCATACTACTAATAGCGAGCTTCGATGCAAAATGATGAACAATCGTTTTGCGGGAGATGCGCTTAAATATTTAGAACGTCTTTGCAGTAGCTCTATTGAGGTCAATACCCAGATAGTGTGCTGTCCGGGATATAATGACTCTGAAGAGCTTAAACGCACGTTGTCTGATTTAGAAAAGCTTAACGTTAACCTCATAGCAGTAGTTCCTGTCGGACTTACTGCTCATAGAGAGGGGTTAGCAGAGCTTACACCGTTTACTAAGGAAAAAGCCGAGGAAACCATAGACATCATTGAAGAGTTTTCCGATAAATGTCTTGAAAAACACGGTAGACGCATCGCTTTTGCGGCGGACGAGCTTTATATCAAAGCTGAGCGTGAACTTCCGTCTTATGAACATTACGAGGATTTCTCCGCCCTTGAAAATGGTGTAGGTTTAATAGCTTTACTGAAAGACGAGCTTTCTTTTGCGCTTGAGGATTACGAAGGTGACACTACGATGACTCGTAAAGTCACCATCGCGTGCGGTACTTCCGTAGCACCATATATGCGTCAGATGATGGATAGCGTAGAAGAGAAGTTTTCTGACGTAAAAGTGCAGGTTGTACCTATCGAAAACGAGTTTTTCGGTGGTGGGGTTAACGTTAGCGGACTTATCGTTGGAAAAGATCTGATATCTCAGCTTAAAGATAAAATTCTCGGTGACGAGTTACTTATTTCGTCATCTATGTTACGTTATGAAAATGATCTGTTTTTAGATGATACATCAGTACTTGATGTTGAGAAACAGTTGAATATTAAGCTCACTGCTGTCAATAATGACGGTGAGCAGTTACTTTTATCAGTAATTGGAAAGGGGAGAGATGTGCAGTGAAACCTGTTATAGCTATTGTCGGACGTCCTAACGTCGGCAAATCAACTCTTTTTAATAAATTAATAGGTCAGCGAGTATCTATTGTTGACGATACCCCTGGTGTTACCAGAGACCGTATTTATGGTGAAGTTGAGTGGCAGGGTAGAGCAGCTACTGTGATTGATACAGGCGGTATTGAGCCTAAATCTGACGATATTATTTTATCCCAGATGCGTGTGCAGGCTGAGCTTGCCATCGAAACAGCAGACGTTATCATTTTAGTTACCGATGTGCGTTCAGGTGTTGTGGCTACCGATTTAGACGTTGCCCAGATGTTGCTCAAAAGCTCAAAACCGATTGTTTTATGTGTTAATAAATGTGATAACATCGGTGATCCTGACCCTGCGTTCTATGAATTTTATAATTTGGGTCTTGAACCTATTGCGGTTTCATCTGTACATGGTCACGGTACAGGTGACCTTTTAGATGCTGCTTTTAAACATTTGCCTAGCAGTAAAGAATTAGAAGACGATCCGGAGGTTATTTCTGTCGCTGTAATCGGTAGACCTAATGTAGGTAAATCCTCTCTTATTAATAAAATCACTGGTGAGAGCCGCTGTATTGTTTCCAATATCGCGGGCACTACCAGAGATAGCATTGATACAAAAATTGAAAATCAGTTCGGTACATTCAATTTTATCGATACAGCAGGTATGCGTAAAAAGAGTAAAATCGTTGATAATATCGAGAGATACTCTATACTACGTGCTAAAATGGCTATCGAGCGATGTGATGTGTGCGTTATTATGATTGACGCCGAAACCGGTGTAACCGAACAGGATACCAAAATCGCAGGTATGGCTATTGAAGCGGGAAAAGGCTGTGTTTTAGCGGTTAATAAATGGGACGCTATCGATAAAGACGATAAAACTATGCCTAACTTCAAGAAAAATATCGATACCGACTTTGCGTTTATGTCTTATACACCTTCTGTTTTCATTTCAGCTAAAACAGGTCAGCGTCTGAATAATCTTTTTGAACTTATTATTCAGGTAGCTAATAATAACGCTATGCGTATTAAAACAGGTATGCTCAACGAGCTTTTAGCTCAGGCTACTATGCGTGTCCAGCCACCTACCGATAAAGGCAGAAGACTGAAAATTTATTATATGACCCAGGCGTCTACTAAACCGCCTACATTCGTATTTTTCTGTAATAATGCCGAGTTGTTCCATTTCTCTTACCAGAGATATTTAGAAAACAGAATCAGAGAAGCATTCGAGCTTTCGGGAACACCGGTTCGAATAATAATCAGAGAAAGAGGAGACAAATGACAGCAGATATAGTTATCAGAGGAATTATTACCGCGGTTATCGCATATCTTTTCGGTAGCATCAGTTTTGCGGTTATTTTTACGAAAATGAGTTCCAAGAAAGACATCCGTGAAATGGGTAGTGGTAACGCAGGTTTCACTAATGTTCTTCGTTCAGTAGGTGTTGTGCCTGCCGTATTTACATTGATTTTTGATTTTGTGAAAGGTGCACTTGCAAGTTTAGTGGGTTCATGGTTCTTTTCTACCATTTCCTGCACTGATTTAAGAATCGCTGATGAACTGGTTGTTTACGGTGGACTTATCGGTGGTGTATTTGCCATTATCGGCCATATGTATCCGATATATTTTGGATTTAAAGGTGGTAAAGGAATCGTAACTGCTGCTTCTATGATGGCTGTTACCGATTACAGAGTATTTTTATTGATAGTAGCTACCTTCCTTATTTTGTTTTTTGCTACTAAAATTATTTCGCTTGCATCTATTTCATGTGCGGCTCTTTACGGTGTCTATACGTTCGTGTGTACATTTTGCTTTGACTATTTAAGAGATGATACATGGTTTTCGCTACGATATGTATTGATATGTACTTTCTTCGCGTTTTTACTCGGAGGCTTTGTTATTGTTAAACATAAGGAAAACATTAAACGATTGATAAAAGGCGAAGAGAAGAAAATTACGGCCAAAAGAAAAGATTCCTGATTATTAAAGCGTACGTTTCCCGTGCGCTTTTTTCTTTAAATACTTGAATATTTTTGCTTTGTGTTGTAATATAGGCAAAAGGGGTTTTGATTATGAAAAAATGTATTTCGTTCGTTTTAGTTATGATGCTTATTATAGTTTTTTCGGTTTCATCGTTCAGCGCTGCGGATTATGGTTGTAACGTTGAAACAACTTCATCTGCTGTTTATTTAGAGAATCTTAACACAGGTAATGTTATTCTCGAAAAAAACGCTGAAGAAAAGATGTATCCTGCGTCATTAACTAAGATTATGACCTACATAATTGTCACCGAAAATATTCCTGACCTTGAGAATACTACTAT
>JAFVVB010000082.1 GCA_017502425.1 Ruminococcus sp.
AATATCAAGAAAACAATTATCCTTACGGCAAACCTGATTTTGAATTTATCGGACCTCGAGGCAGAAGTTTATTAGTATATGAGGATAAGTGTGTATTTATTAAGAAAGGTACATATGGTACCCTGATTGGCAAAACCGCAGATAACGAAAAAACTATATACTATCACGATGTTGTAGGCGTTAAATATAAAAGAGTTAATAACACAAATGGATATTTGCAACTTCAAACCGCTTCAAACATAACAAGACTTAACTCTGATGATTATTACGATGATAATACATTTCCTTTCGGTCCTGATATAGAAGATGAAGTTAAAATAGCTGCCGAGTATATACAAGAGAAAGTTAATAACGCGAAGACGAGATCAACAGTTGTTGCAACTGGGCCAATCTCAGCTGCTGACGAAATCAAAAAATTCAAAGAACTTCTTGATATGGGTGTTATTACTCAGGAAGAATTTGACGCTAAGAAAAAGCAATTGCTTGGTTTATAATTCATATAAGATTTTGAGCAGGTATCCCCTGCTCTTTTCTTTTTTATTTTTTCAAATATTGACACTATATGTCGTTTAATATATATTTAAAGCATATTAAATGACAGGAGAAAATTTATGTCAAAGCTTTTTGAAAAATTCAAACATTCGATTGACGTTACAACGCCTGATGCCGATGAATTGACGCACGGCTCTCACCCTAACATAGCATACATAATTTTATATGCACGAAACTTGCTGACAGCAGCTGCTGCTATTCTGTTTGTATGCTCTTTTTTCTTTGACAACCTATATAATATACTTAAGGCTGTCGGATATTTTTGCGGTGCTATGGCGTATTTATTCGAACTTCTTCTGCTAACTGATTGTTTCAAGAAGAAAGTTCCTCACGAAGAAATGTTCATGGTTTACTGCTTAGGTCCGCTATATTTGCTCATGGGATTAAACTACATATTACATTAAACAAAAAGCACTCAGTGATAATTTCACCGAGTGCTTTCTTTTATATTTTATTAACGAAATTGACGGATACGTCTCCGACACCGCATTCAATATTCACTTTATTATCGCCTGTACCGAACACTGCACCGTTTTTGATCTCGTCACCATCGATAGTGCACTTTCCGATAGCCTTTTCTACGGCTATCTGATAGTCAACAGAATCAGTAGTAACTAAATTGATAGCAGTAGAACCAACACCACAGTTAATATCAGTTTCACCTTCAAGGATAGATTCAATGTTACACTCCCCTACTCCTATATCAAGGTCAAGGTCATTAAATTTTGAATCTTTGATACTGAGTGTACCGGCACCACCTTCGATGTCACAATCTTTATCAACTGAAATATCATTGAGATCAACTTCGCCTGCGCCTAGAATAAAATCGAGTTCATCAGCTTTGAGTCCCTCAACTCGTACTCTACCTGCACCTGTTTCAACCGCTACTTTTGAAAACTCTGCGTCATCAGGCAAATATAAGACAACGCTGAATTCTTTATTATAATTAGTGAACGGTCTTTTGGTTTCTTTGATTTCAAGCGTATTGCCGTGTTCTTCTATTTTTAAGTACTCGTGATTACTGCTTACAGAAAGCGAATCACCGTGCTTAATTTCAAAGTCAGCGGCAGCAATCTCGACATCGAGTACAGAAATATCTCCCTTTACTGAATATGAGCTAAGCTCAGTAGTTTGAGTATTTTCATTATTATCAAATACATATGAAAGTATAGATAATCCGCCTAAAATACCGCTGAAAATCATTACTATTAAAAATATCGCAAATCCAATAGCTAAATATTTTATACCTTTCTGGATATCTGTCATTTGATGTCAGCACCTCCGAACAGACACATTCCCTCTATATATACAGTAACTGTATTAGAGCTTGAGTTAGAGTGTGCCTTGTTAGAAACACCGCCGAAAATAGCAGTTGAATTAACTTTAACATTAACATTCTGTGGAAGGAATATATCGATACCGCCAAAAACAGCACTTATCTTAATAACACAGTCATTTTGTATAGTAGCATTTCTGAGGTCACATTTTACTCCACCGAAAATTGCATTTAATTCAATGCCTGAGAACACCTCACCAGGACTATATATAACATCCTGGCCTGAGAATGTAGCAGTAGCTGATCTGGTTTGTGCACCATTGATTACATTGTTTTCGATAATTTGCTGAGCTTTCTTTGATTTCATTGTACCGAAAATCATCTTAGCACCTATGGTGATGATAATAATCGGGAAAATAAGCTTAAGCAGTAAATCGAAACTCAATATATTCTGACAACAGAAAAGTAAAAACACACCGATACCTAATCCAACAAGATTACCGATTTTATCAGTATCAGTAAAAATACCGATGAAACACGGAATAATAATAAACAGTGTCCACCATCCGTCAAAGAATAAATTGACTTCAAAAAAGCCGAGTGAATTAACTGCCAGTGCCAAGCCGGCAAGCATCAGCACTATTCCCCATAAAATGGTACGAGTTTTTTTCATAATTACCCTCTCCTTAATTAAAATATTTTAGTAGTCCATTTAGAACAGTCCCAGACTTCGTCCACGACGTCCATATAAAACTCAGGTTCATGACAAATAAGTAGTATAGAACCCTTATATTCTTTAAGAGCTCGTTTAAGCTCATCTTTGGCATCAACATCAAGATGGTTAGTAGGCTCATCTAATAGCAGAATGTTGGTTTCTTTATTGATAAGTTTACACAGACGCACTTTAGCTTGCTCACCACCGGAAAGAACTCTCACCTGACTTTCGATATGCTTAGTAGTGAGTCCGCATTTAGCAAGAGCCGCACGCACTTCAAACTGATTATATGATGGGAAATGCTGCCACAATTCATCGATACAGGTGGTAGTATTATCAGGGGAAGATTCCTGCTCAAAATAACCTATCAGCAGATTATCGCCTTGCTCTACCCTGCCTTCAAGCGGATTAATGAGTCCCAGAATACTTTTCAGCAACGTAGTTTTACCAATACCATTAGCACCAATGAGAGCTATCTTCTTACCGCGTTCAAAAGTGAGATTCAGTGGTTTTGATAACGGTTCATCGTAACCGATAACAAGGTCTTTGGTTTCGAATATGAATTTGCTAGGCGTTTTACCGACTTTGAAATTAAATTCAGGCTTTGGTTTTTCCTGAGCAAGTTCAATAACATCCATTTTATCGAGCAGTTTTTGGCGTGACATTGCCATATTTCGTGTAGAAACACGAGCTTTATTACGTGCAACAAAGTCTTTAAGCTCAGAAATCTCCTGTTGCTGACGTTTATATGCAGCCTCTAACTGTGCTTTCTTCATAGCGTGAACTTCTTCAAAATGATGATAATCACCAACATATCGATTGAGTTCCTGATTCTCCATATGGTAAATGATATTAATAACTTCATTCAAAAACGGAATATCGTGAGATATCAGTATAAACGCGTTTTCGTATTCGATCAGATAGCGCTTAAGCCAGACGATGTGTTCCTCATCAAGGTAGTTAGTAGGCTCGTCAAGTAGTAAAATATCAGGCTTTTCAAGCAAAAGTTTAGCAAGCAGCACCTTAGTGCGCTGACCACCCGAAAGCTCAGTAACATCACGATCAAGTCCGAAATCAATAAGCCCAAGCGCTCTAGCAACTTCTTCGACTTTAGCATCAATAACATAAAAATCATGGAGTGTAAGCGTATCCTGAATCGTGCCCAGTTCATCAAGCATCTGTGTCATCTCATCTTCTGATGCTGTGCCTAAGTTATCACATATCTCGTTCATTTTTGCTTCGAGCTCAAACAGATATGAAAAAGCTGATTTAAGAACATCCTCGATAGTCATTCCAGGAGTCAGAACAGTATGCTGATCAAGATAACCTACTCTG
>JAFVVB010000010.1 GCA_017502425.1 Ruminococcus sp.
AAAAATATGATATACTAATTCATGTTGTTGGGAAGTAGCCAAGCGGTAAGGCAACGGACTTTGACTCCGTCATTTCGTGGGTTCGAACCCCGCCTTCCCAGCCAGAAGACAGGTACACATTAGTGTGCCTGTTTTTTTCTTGGGGTGTGGGGTTCGAACCCTGAGAGGGTGAGAGACGTAAAAAACAGTCCTGTGAACTGTTTTTAGTCTCGAAGTCTGCAGAGGCTATGCCTCAAAGACGGACGATGCGTAGCATAGTCAGCCCCGCCTTCCCAGACAGAAAGACAGGTACACTTTAGTGTGCCTGTTTTTTATATTAAAATTAAAAGAAAATATTAAAACTGCAATATTTTTCAAAGCTTTGCTTGAAGTATTTTGCATCATATGGTACTATGTTTATACCTATATTATAAGGAGTGTTGGGTATGAAAGTATTTAACTGCATTATGGGTGTTTTCTCATTATTTGCTGCATTCTACTGTTTTTTCAAACCAGGCGTTACAGCTTTGATGACTATCGGTTGGATTGTCACCATACTACTCGGTGTTATTGGTTTCTGTGGCATTTTTGAATATGCTCGTAACAAGAAAGCAAAAAAACATATGATAAACGGCACACTTTGCCTTATTTTTGCTATTTGTACTGCTGTTCTCTCAACTTTTGCGATGTTCGACGTTTCAATGAGAGCTACTTTTGATCTCATTATCGTTGTGATGTTTGCATTATGGTTAGTTATTAGTGGTGTTGACTCAATTGCCGACTCCATCAAACTAAAAAAAGACAGTGAAAGAACATGGTGGCTCACTCTTATCTTGGGTATCCTAGTAGTTATAATGGGTATGTTCTGTGGAACACATCTGCTTTTCACTACACAGGTTATGGGCTATATGATGGGATTCAGCTTAACATTATACGGTATAAGACTCATCTGCTCAGTATTTGAAAAGTGTGAATAAAACGGAGGAATAGTATGAAATGTGTTTTCAGGGAGTTATCCTCCTATAAAAAAGAATTGCTGTTAATTGTTCTCACCGTTATCGGCACAACTATGGCAGCTCTCGGTTTACCGCTACTGCTGACTAAACTTATCGACTCAGCTATTCCGAATGCTAACGTTGAGCTCGTTTTAGAAATCGGTTCTATTATGATCATTTTAGTAGCTTTCGGTTTATGGTGCGGTATCACCACAAGCAGACTTTCTGCTACTGTTTCTATGGGTGTAGGTCGTAACCTACGTGCTAAGATTTTCGAAAAGGTTCAGTATTTTTCAGAGACAGAAATCGACAAGTATTCTGCCTCTTCCCTTATCACAAGAACCAACAACGATATTTCTCAGGTTCAGGTGTTTTTAAACCAATGTTTGCGAATCGCTATACAGGCTCCTATCATGTGTATCTGTGGTGTTATTTTAGCTATCACAAGTTCACCTAGTCTTGCTAGTGTGCTGGTTATCTCTATTCCGCTGATGACGGTAGTACTCGTTATGATTGCTAAAATCAGCGTACCGCTTTCTACTGCTATCCAGAAGAAAATTGATAGAATCAACCTTGTTATGCGTGAAAAAATCACAGGTGTCAGAGTTATCAGAGCTTTTGGTACTATTGATTTTGAAACAAAGAAATTTGAAGAAATAAACAAAGACTATAAGAAAACCAACATGAAGCTCCAGAGAACAACTAACTGCGTGCTTCCTGTACTCATGATCATCCTTTCTATGACAGCGGCACTCATTATGCTTATGGCTGCTAATCAGGATGTTAACAAAGGCATCGACTACACAGTCGGTGAGATTATGGCTATCATTCAGTATATCATGCAGATTATGATGGCTGTTATCATGCTTACTATTGTTTTCGTACAGTTACCTCGTGCTTCAACAGCCGCTAACCGTGCTTTAGAAGTACTTGAAACTGAACCTACTATCAAAAATAAAGAAACAACAAAAGATAACACTAAAAAGAAAGGTTATCTTACATTTAAAGACGTTTCGTTTACATATCCTGGCGCTGATATTCCAGCTATCAAGAACCTCTCGTTTGAGGCTAAACCTGGTGAGACTACTGCTATTATCGGTGGTACAGGTATGGGTAAATCTACTATTGTTAACCTCATTCCTAGACTTTACGATGTAACTGAAGGTCAAGTACTCGTTGATGATGTGGACGTCAGAGATTATGATACTAAAGTATTAAGAGATAAAATCGGTTTCGTACCACAGAAAGCGGTTCTTTTCTCAGGTACTATTGACTCTAACATTGCATTCGGTGATAAGAATTCTGATGAAGAAAGAATCGAAGAAGCTGTTAAAATAGCTCAGTCATACGACTTTGTTATGAAAAAAGAAGGCGGATTCGACTCCCCTATTTCTCAGGGTGGTACAAATGTTTCTGGTGGTCAGAGACAGCGTCTGGCAATTGCAAGAGCTGTTGTCAGAAAACCTGAAATCTACGTATTTGACGATTCATTCTCAGCACTCGACTTCAAAACAGATAAAGCGCTTCGTCACGCTCTTTCTAAAGAAACAGGCGAAGCTACTGTTATCATCGTAGCTCAGAGAATTTCTACTATTATTGATGCTGACAGAATCATCGTTGTAGAAAAAGGTGAAGTTGTCGGAATGGGAACTCACGATGAACTTGTTAAAACTTGTGACGTTTACAAAGAAATTGTGGATTCTCAGATGAGTAAGGAGGGTGAATAATATGAAAAACAATGTTAAACCTTCCAAACAAAGAGGCGCTTACAAGAGACTATTCTCTTTAATGAAACCTTACAAAGGCAGAGTCATCTTTGCTATCGTTATGATTCTATTATCTGACATAGCTTATGCGTTAGCTCCATTTATGATGGGTAACGCTACTAACTCTCTCGCTGAAATTTTAAAAGGCGGAGATATCAAACAGGATGCTAAAACATTCCTTGTTTTCCTTGCATTTATGTGTGGAGCATATGCACTTAATTCAATCCTTACATATATAAGCACATGGATTATCGTAAGTGTTACTGAGGGTACTATCTTCAACTTAAGAAAACAGGTTGACCATAAACTATCAAAATTACCTCTCAACTACTATGACACTCACTCCTACGGCGATATTCTAAGCCGTATCACTAACGATGTTGATACTGTATCAAACTCTTTACAGCAGAGTATTTATCAGGTATTAAACACTATTTTCACGATTTTAATCATCCTCATTATGATGCTCAAAATCAGCGGTATTCTTACTTTAGTTGGCCTTGCAGTTGTTCCTTTTGCACTTTATGCAGCTTCTAAGATTGCTAAAAAATCTCAGAAGAAATTCGACGAACAGCAGGGTGGCACAGGTAAACTCAATGGTTTAGTAGAAGAATACTACTCAGGTCATAACGTAGTTACTGTTTTTGGCAGAGAAGAGACTGTTATTGATAATTTTAACACTACCAACGAAGACTTGTATGAATCATCGAAAGATGGTCAGTTCTTATCAGGTACTTTGATGCCTATCATGCAGAATATGACTAACTTAGGTTATACACTCGTATCTATTATTGGTGCGTTGATGGCTATTTTTGCCGGTCTTTCTGTCGGTATGATCCAGTCATTCACACTTTACTTAAGACAGTTTTCACAGCCTTTGACTCAGGTTATGCAGATTGCAAACACCATGCAGGCTACCGGTTCTGCTGCTTCAAGAATTTTTGAATTCTTAGATGAAGAAGAAGAGGCGAAAGACGTTGAAAAGCCACTGTTCCCTGAAAAGCTCAAGGGCGAAGTTAAATTTGACCATATTAAGTTCGGCTATCTCCCACACCAGACTCTCATCACTGACCTTGATTTGACTATTGGTGCAGGTGAGAAAACTGCTATCGTCGGTCCTACCGGTGCTGGTAAGACAACTCTCGTTAACCTTATCATGCGTTTCTATGACGTTAAGAAGGGTGGCATCAAAATCGATGGTGTTGACATCAGAGATATGGAGCGTTCACGTTTACGTGAAATCTTCGGTATGGTGCTTCAGGACACATGGCTTTATAACGGCACTATCAGAGAAAACATCAGATATGGTAAATTAGATGCTACTGACGAAGAGGTTGAACAAGCAGCTAAGAAAGCAAGAGCTGATGCGTTCATCAGAGCTTTACCTGGCGGATATGACTTTGTACTCCACGAGGGTGCAAGCAACATCGCTCAAGGCCAGCGACAGCTTCTTACTATTGCTCGTGCTATGCTCAACAACCCACCTATCATGATATTAGACGAAGCTACATCTTCTGTTGATACACGTACTGAAGTTATGATTCAGGAAGCTATGAATGAAATGATGAAGGGTAAAACTTCATTTATCATTGCTCACAGACTTTCTACAATCAAGGATGCCGAAAACATCCTTTACATGCAGGACGGCGATATCTTAGAAGTCGGAAACCACGAAGAACTTATGGCTAAAGATGGTTTATATGCTAAACTTTATAACAGCCAGTTCTCTGACAACAACTAATATTTTAGGCTTACTGTTTGATTAAGCCTTTTAAACACACAAAAAAGCATCGTAGCTTCATAGCTACGATGCTTTATCTTTAATGCTTATTTCACTCTTATAAGATGCTGGCAATATGCATACACGTTCTGTATTTTCTTAGCCTCTACCCCATCATCAGCCTGAATAACAGGATTTGAAGCAGATGGTGTAGTATAGAGTTTGAATACAATGGCTTGCTGATTAACTCTCATATTTCTGATGTGTTTATACTCAAAACTACGTTTTTCAATATCAAGCTGATCAAACATTACTGATTCAATCGCTGGATTCGAGAAACATTTCAGATAATCTTTTTCGTCGAAAATTTCCAGAAGCATCTTAGCGTCCTCAAATGACATGTTAGAGCATCTGAACTCTCCCTCGTTGATTACACTCATCATAGAGCTGTTGTCGAGCAGTAACAGTGGTAAATTATTAGGCATTGCATTTCCTCCTCATATAAATTATACTAAAGTATAATATAGTCTTCACTAATATAATACTTTTGACTTGACTATATTTTACAATATAAGGAAATTCTTTTCTGTGACTTGGTCACAAATATATGGGTGATAATTTTATGGATAAACAGATTTTATCAAGTATATACCATCAAAAATTTCCGTTTTGGGATTCTTTAAATGAGGCTGACAAGGAGTACATATTAAATAATACAGCTATAAAAACTTGTAGCAAAGCTAAAACCATTTACGATTCGAGCGATGATGGTGGTGTTATCATCATAAAAAATGGTTCTCTACGTATGTATATGATTTCTGAAGACGGTAAAGAATTAACGCTTATGAGAATACATAAAGATGATATGTGTATTTTATCTGCTTCTTGTATAAATGAATCTATCTCATTTGATGTGTTTATTGACGTTGAAGAAGATGTTGAATACTACTTCATAAATAATCAAACATTTAATAATATTAACAATAAGTATTCTGTTGCAAGAATTTTTGCGTTAGAAACTACTATTGAATGCATCTCAGATATGATATGGCTAATTCAACAAATTCTATTTATGAGTATGGATAAACGACTCGCAATATTTCTGCTTGATGAAATAAGCAGAACTAACACTGACACTGTTATGCTTACACACAGTCTTATAGCTAAATATATGGGCTCCGCAAGAGAGGTAGTTTCAAGAATGCTGAAATATTTTGAAAACGAAGGAATCGTTGAATTATCACGTCGAGGTGTAAAAATCTGTGATAAAAAGCGTTTACGTGAATTAACAATATAAATAGATTAAAAGGCGTAGATAACTCTACGCCTTTTATTTTA
Source organism: Ruminococcus sp. (assembly GCA_017502425.1). Lineage (GTDB taxonomy): Bacteria > Bacillota > Clostridia > Oscillospirales > Acutalibacteraceae > Ruminococcoides. The sequence continues at coordinate 5,799 of JAFVVB010000010.1, forward strand.
CGATAGTTTTGAATTCAGTTTTTTACTGGTTGATTTTACACATATATAAACTGTAAACCAGATAAGAAGATAAATACCAACGAAAATTGATGTAAAAATCAGAATAAATGTCGGGTCAAAAGGAATCCATGAGTTCACTAAATAACAGTCTACATAAGCAACATAGATAGTAAAGAAATGGAAAAACATTGATTTAATGAGTGGCCAGTGGTCAATCTGATTAAACACTGATGCGCCTGCCTGTAAAAAAGCGACCAAATAAGTTGACATAATAGCAATAAGCACTTCGCTTGATGTGAGTGTGAAATTATCGATTGAGAATGATATGCAAAAATATACAATTCCTGCAATTATCGGACCAAAACCCGAGAACATCATACCTCTGCGTAAAAATTCTTTAACATAGCTATTCATATTATAAACCTAACCTTTCTTTAACACTTTTTAACTGTCTTCTTGAGACGTAATCGCTATAACCGTTTTTCATTTTAACTAGTAATGCACCTGAAATAGATGTATCAAAACTTTTAATGTTTTTGATATTTGCTATACAGGACTGATTGATTTTGACAAAATTATCAGGAAGCTTTTCTAAAAGCTGATACATACGATATTTGACCACAAGTCGCTTGTTATCAATCAAAGCGTACACTTTATTGTTATCAACGATAAAACAACTGACTTTCATTAATTCAAGCACAACACCTTCTCTGTCGACATATCCGATAAGCTCAGCGGTCTCTTCTTCTACTAACTTCTCGATGGTCCGTATAAGCGGTGTTTCTTCGTGTGCATAAATAAGTATTTTTTCTTCACACTTTTTGTCTAAAATTGTTTTGAGTTTCATTAGTTTTCCTCCTTGCAAGTGTATATTAACACCAGAAAAAAGTTTATACAACTAAACTGAAGTATTCGGTCATTTCAGAAAGGTAAACGGTAAAAAGGCACCCGAACACGGGTGCCTTAATCATTTTAAATAGATTCAAGTATCAATTCATTATTATCAGATGTTACTGAAATAGCTGATAATGTGCCCTCTCCCTGTGATATAAGTTCGGTGGCAATTTTATCTTCAACTTCCTTGCGGATAAGATTGCGTAAATCACGAGCTCCGCTCTTACCACAACAAGACTTAGAAGCAAGATACTCACACGCTTTATCATCAAATTTAAATGTAATGCCTTTTTCAGCCAAAGTATCAATATACTCAGAAAGCATAAGGTGAGCGATTTTTGTAAAATCAGCATTTGAAAGTGATTTAAACACGATTATCTCATCGACTCTTGCTATAAACTCAGGTCTTAAAAATTCGGAAAGTGCTTTCATCACCTTTTCGCGTTCAGCATCTTCCTCGCTCTTAGCAAAACCAAGAGCGTTCTCACGTTTATCTGAACCTGCGTTCGATGTCATAACAATAACTGTGTTAGTAAAATCAACCACTCTGCCGTGAGCATCGGTAAGCTTACCTTCGTCTAAAATCTGAAGCAAGATATTAAGCACATCCGGATGAGCTTTTTCAATCTCATCAAAAAGAAGCACCGAATACGGTCTGCGTCTTACTTTCTCAGTAACCTGACCGGCTTCATCGTAACCAACGTAACCAGGAGGTGAACCGATGATTTTAGACACTGAATGTTTCTCCATAAACTCGGACATATCGAGTCTGATAAGTGTTTCAGGTGTATCAAAAAGTTCATTAGAAAGCACTTTTACAAGCTCAGTCTTACCAACACCTGTTGGTCCAACAAAAATAAATGAAGCAGGACGTCTGCGTGGTGAAATCTGGACACGACTACGCTTAATAGCTTTTGCTAAAGCATCAACCGCTTCGTCCTGACCAATAATCTTTTCTTTTAATTTATCTTCGATATCAAAAAGTTTTAATAGTTCGTTTTCTCTGATACGTGAAGATGGAATTCCTGTCCACAGCTCGATAACCTTAGCTAAGTCTTCTTCAGTAACGCTTGCTGTGAGTGAACTCTCGTCAATAGCACTAAGCTGATCCTCGACTTTTGCAAGCTCAGATTTAACAGTAGCTAAAGCTTCGTAGTCGATTTCTTCAGACGATGAAATTTTATCTTTAGTCAGAGTAAGAGTTGCTTTTTCATCGTTAAGCTTCTCGTAATTTTCGAGTTCTTTATTACGCAACGCTGCACACGCACATGATTCATCTAAAAGGTCAATCGCTTTATCAGGCAGGAATCTGTCGGTAATGTATCTTTCGCTGAATATAACCGCCTTTCTCACGATATCGTCAGAAACGCTTACACGGTGATGTGTTTCGTAATAATCACGAACACCGGTGATAATATCAATAGACTCAGCGATACTAGGCTCTCCCACCTTCACAGGCTGAAAACGACGCTCTAATGCGCTGTCTTTCTCTATATACTTGCGGTACTCGTTGAAAGTAGTTGCACCAATAACCTGAATTTCTCCGCGGGATAACGCAGGTTTTAAAATATTAGCCGCATTCATAGTGCCGTCAGCATCACCAGTACCCACGAGGTTATGAACTTCATCGATAAATAATATGATATTGCCTGCTGCTTTGACTTCCTGAGTCAAGCCTTTTATACGACTTTCAAACTGTCCTCTAAACTGAGTACCAGCAATAAGCGCAGTTAAATCAAGAAGCTGTATTTCTTTATTCTTAAGTCGCTGAGGTACATTACCCTGAGCTATTCTAAGCGCTAACCCTTCTGCGATAGCAGTTTTACCTACACCAGGTTCACCGATTAGGCAAGGGTTATTCTTAGTACGTCGTGACAAAATCTGGATAACTCGTTCTATCTCTTTATCTCTGCCGATAACACGATCAGTTTTGCCCTCTCTGGCTTTTTGAGTTAAATCGTAGCAGTAAAGAGAAATATGTTTACGGTTTTTATGCGCCTTATCTTTTTTCTGCTTTTTATCAGTTTTCTGGTTAGCATCAGCAGGTTTCTGATTGAACATATTGAAAAAGTTAGGAAAGCTAGGTGCTCCACCAGGAGTGAAATCTTCGTCGGAATCAGGGTTTTCTACTGAAAGCTGTTCAGCCATATCACCCATTCCCAACGACTGTGCAAGCTCATTGAGATCTCCTGCGTCAGACATATTCTCCATAATAGAATCCATCTGATCCTGTACAGCTTCTAAGTCATCAGCTGATATTCCCATTTTATTCATAAGGTCCTCAACAGGTTTAATGCCGAGTTCCTTAGCACACACAAGGCAATAGCCCTTTGGTTTATCGTCTGAGCTGTTTGTAGACACAAACACAACAGCCGGACGTTTACCACATTTGGAACAAATCATAATAATCTCCTTTTATATAAATCGTAATAACGATAATTAACTACTCTGTAATTGATGCGCTACTTTCTTCGGTAGCGTCTAATTTATTCATAATGTCACGATAAGTAATCGAATACATAATAAAAGCAAATATCATCATAGCTGCAGTAAGACACAGCATAATCATAGATATGATTTTACCCGTTTCAGGGTCAATGTAGAAAGGCGGATTTTCGATAGTCTGTAACACTTCAATAAATACAATAAATGTTACTGTAACATAAAACATCACAGTACCTACTTTACCGTACCACTTAGATTTTGGTACGATGACACCTTTTTTGATAACTCTGGAGCTACCGATAAGCATAAGGAGATCTTTAGCCACCAGAATAATCACAACTGGCAAGAAAAATGGTTCAATAAGGCAAAGACACACTCCTACTGCAAGTAGTGTAAGTTTATCAGCTAGTGGATCAAGAATTTTACCGAGTTCTGATTCCTGATTAAACTTTCTGGCTATAAAGCCATCAAAACAATCAGACAATCCCGACGCTATTATAACGATTGCAGCCCATAAGTATTCTTTATCCAAAAAGAACTCAACAAAAGGTGTAATCAGCAGAATTCTTATGAGACAAATAATATTAGGGATAGTAAAAGCTCGATTGCTCAAATCCGTGCTGCCTGATTTTTCATATTTAGTTACTGTGTTATTAGGTTTTTTGCTGGACATTGTATTTCATCAGACCCTTAAATAAATGATATAAGCTTATAGAATATATTACCACTATAAAAGTGATAAAATATATACGAATTGTAAATTGTTGATTCAGAAAAGATATATGGCATTTCTGGTACATACGGCATAAGTATCTTAAGTAAAAATGCTAAAAAGCTGATTAAAAGAAAACAACTGAGTAATGAACAAATCACACCAAGCAGAGAATCCACAAAGCTCATGGTAGGCGATTTGAATAATCTTACTATCGGTTTCATAATAAACAGTCGAAATATAGCGAATATCAGCATAAAGAATATGCCCGTAAGAACAAAAGATAAAACAGCAATTACCACAGAAGATATTGCTGATTCGACCGATTGCGCAATCATCATAGGTGCATCGGACACAGTGGTCGTAACACTATCTACAACATCGTAACCCGTAAATCCCAGGCAGAAACGCACAAAAGGCGGTAATCTATCAAAAACGCCTGAAATATCAGTCGCATCAGGAGTAACAACTGAATTTGAAATGCTATTAACAATAGAGTCACAAATATACGATTCATATATTGCTTTTGATAATATTTCTCCTAAAAATGTAGCAGCCGAGAAACAAAGCATAGAACCTAAAAAAGAAACTAATGTTTTAGCAACGCCGTTTTTGATACCGATAATAATACCTATCAAAAAGATGACTACGAGAATTACATCCAAAATCATATCAGAGGTCTAGCCTCCTAATCTCGCTGACACCTAAAACATATGCATCGCTAGACGAATAGAGTACAACGCTATGAGGGTCAAGACCAGCATCTTCTTCTGAGAGAAGCTTACCGTCTTTAGTGTAAAGACTGACAGTGTCACCGCTGAGTACAGCAATACGATTCTTATATGTTGACATAGCAGTTACACTCAACTCGGTGCTCACAGAGTTTTTGAGTACACCAGAGGTCGAGAATGATAATAAATCGCACATTCTTCCATCACCGCTACGTGAAAGAGATAATGTGAAAGTATTAGTGTCAGTATTAACATCAAAAGCTGTAAGTGTTTTACCGTCATAATTAGTAGTAGAAAATGACTTCGTTCTGCTGTTTAACACGTAGCTTGAATTTTCACCAATAATACAAATATAATTATTATTAAGATAATCACAATGATACAATACGTTATCGCTGAACTCCTCAAACACAAGTGGTTCTTCTTTAGTAAAATCCAGAAGATATACCGCACTTATAGGTGTAGCTTCGTGAGCTGAAATACCAGTGAGTGTAGCTTTAGTTCCATCGTCATTAAGCGCAACGCTGGTTATATAGTAGTCAGCAAATGAATACGCAAAAATCTGTTTATTCTCATTTGAATATACGTATAGTTTGGAGAGATAACCGTCTTTTTCAGTTACTAAAGCATATGTTCCGTTTTTACATATATCAGCTACAAAAATATTATCCTCAGCCATACCTGTATAGACGTTGGTATCGATAGTGTTAATAAAGAAGTCAGTACTTCCGATATTGTAGGATAAAGATAAATCGCAATCAGAAGCTTTAACCAAAGCAGGATTTATGTAGTTCTGCTTAGAGTTATATATAGTTTTACCGTAATTATTAGCTGTAACAAACTGAGTGTCGGATATATATACCAAGTTTGAATCTATACGTGTAAAGTTACCGTTAGTAATTACGTCGCCCTGAGTACTGATAGGAAATGTATCCTCGTCATTAGTATGGAAAACACCATACTGCACCCAGTTTTTGATATTAGTGAAACTGAGACGGTCGCGGTTAGCGTAACAGAAAACGCACACTAAAAGCACAAGAAGGATAACAGCCGATAAGAAGAGATACTTCTTATTACTCTTTAATAAATTAAAAGTATTCTTAATCCACTGAGAAAAAGGAATATTCTCATTAGTATCTGAAACGAAGTTCTTATCATCTGAGTTTTCAGACACAGCATCATCGGATTCCTTTAATTTAGCATCAGCCTCGAGTTTTGAGTGCTTTTCTGCCTCTTTTTTTCTGAGTTTTCTGGACTTTTTGATGAGTTTACGTTTCTGACGCTTGGTCATAGGTTTAAATTCATCAGAATCTTCACTTTGAGGACCATGCTCACTATCTATATTCTGAGCTTTTGCATCAGACTTTTCGCCTGATGTAAAGTCAGCTTTTATAATATTGGATTCGTTTTTTGCGCTTTCGTTATTAGAAAAGCGTCTTCCCTTATGTTTCATATTAACACCTAGATTTTAGTAGAATACTTCGTCAAGATAAAGACCACACGCCGGTGCAGTAGGTCCGGCAGCTTTACGATTTTTTTCTTTAATAATATCAGGTATGGAATCAGGAGAAAGTTTACCCTGCTGTATTTTCAACAAAGTACCCACCATAATCCGAACCATATTATATAAAAAGCCGTCAGCTTTTACACTCATATACACAAAGTCACCATCTCTATAAACACTGAAATCTTCAACAGTTCGAGTAAAATCGCCTTTTTCTCTCTTATCAAGAGTACAAAAAGAAGTGAAATCGTGAGTTCCTATATAAGCTTTTGATGCGTTATTCAACATATCGACATCGATATCATAACGATAATGCAACGCATAGCCGTGTGAAAAAGGATCACGTGTCTGAGTGTTTAGAATCTTATAGACATAGCGCTTTCCTTTAGTGCTATATCTGGCGTGAAAATCATCGTCAACTTCGCACACATCAGTTACTACGATAGAAAACGGTAGATAACGATTCAAAGCAGCTTTTAGTCTAACACACTCAATTCTATGGTCTGTTTTCATTGAAACAACGTACATCTTAGCATGTACACCTGTATCAGTACGACTACACCCTTTTATATCTGGCACAACACCCAAAACATTTTTTACAGCTTCCTGAAAAAGCTCTTGAACGGTAATAGCATTTTTCTGGATTTGCCATCCGTGTAGATCTTTACCATCATATGAAATTGTAATTTTAAGATTTCTTATCTTAGTGTGTGAGGTAGCAGAACATTGCATAATACAACTCCTACAATAATCAATATTACAATAAAAGTACAAATATAGTCACTTTTATGAAGAGTGAGTATCTTCATTCTCGTTCTTCCCTGACCGCCCTGATAGCAACGACATTCCATAGCAACAGCAAGCTCATAAGCCCTTCGAAAAGCAGACACAAAAAGAGGAATGAGCACAGGAACTAAGGCTTTGATACGCTGTACTAAGTTTCCTGACTCCATATCAGCTCCACGTGCTTTCTGAGCAGCCATAATTTTATCAGTTTCTTCGAGCAAAAGTGGCACAAAACGCAACGCGATAGTCATCATCATCGCTATTTCGTGGACTTTAACATGAAACACGGTAAGCGGCTTCATAAGTCGTTCAAGTGCATCAGTAAGGTCAGTCGGTGATGTAGTAAATGTCAAAGCAGAACTTATCAGAATCAAACTGATAATACGTGCTGCTACAAACACCGCATTATTAATACCTGAGAGCGTGATTTTTATAAATCCCCACTCCCATAATGGCTCTCCTGTACCATAAAATAAATTAAGTGCTGAGGTGATAAGTACAATCACTACAATCATCTTAAGACTTTTAAAATACATTTTTACAGGAACTTTAGATAGTAACACTATACTCGCTACACAAGCTACAACAAGTGCTAACGCAGCGTAATTAAGTGTACAGAATGTAAGCACTAAAAATGCTACCAGTAAAATCAATTTAACCCTCGGATCCATGCTATGAATGATACTCTTAGTAGGATAATACTGGCCAAAAGCAATATCTCTCATTACAGCTTACCCTCCTTTTTAAGGAGTTCAGAAATAACATGCACCGCTTTATCAACGGTGAGTATACCTTCCGGTATATCAAACCCTTTGTTTTTAAGTGCGTCAGTAACTTTAGTAATCTGAGGCACTCTTAATCCGATTTCGTTAAGCTCATCACATCGCGAGAAAACTTTATCGGTTTTATCGAACATTTTAAGCTGTCCTTTATTCATAACCATTACTTTATCAGTCACTCTGGCCACATCTTCCATAGAGTGTGATACTAAAATAACAGTATTATTCTTAGCTTTCTGATACTGTGCTATCTGGGAGAGTAGCACATCACGTCCGACAGGATCGAGTCCCGCTGTGGGCTCGTCTAATATAAGAATATCAGGATCCATTGCGATAACGCCTGCGATAGCACAACGACGTTTTTCGCCTCCTGACAAATCAAAAGGTGATTTTTTGAGAAGAGTATCGGATAATCCGACGAATTTCGCAGCATTTTTCACCTTGTTTTCAATTTCTTCAACACTTAGTCCCATATTAGAAGGACCAAAAGCTATATCTTTTTCAACTGTTTCTTCAAAGAGCTGATACTCGGGATACTGAAACACAAGACCTACTTTAAAACGGATATTTCTAATATTTTTCGGTTCACTCCAGATATCATTATCTTCGACATAAATCTTACCAGATGTAGGCTTTATGAGACCATTAAGCATCTGGACCAAGGTTGATTTACCTGAACCGGTATGACCGATAAGTCCGATAAAATCACCACGTTCAATCTCAAAAGAAACATTTTTGACCGCATGTTGTTCAAACGGGGTGTTAGCACCATAGGTGCAACATAAGTTCTCTACTCTAATAGCACTCATGATAACACCTCCACAAGCTTACTGATACACTCGTCTGAGTGAAGAGCTAATTCGTCAAACTCAACGCCACAGGCACGCAATTTATAGCAAAGCTCGGTAACCTGAGGTACATCAAGTCGATGACGTTTTAGTAGCTCAACTTGTGAGAAAACTTCCCGCGGTGTTCCCTGAGTGAGTATTTTACCGTTATCCATAACGATAACTCTATCAGCATCGACAGCCTCGTCCATATAGTGAGTAATTAGAACAATAGTGATACCTTTTTCTTTATTGAGCTTTCTGATAGTATTCATAACCTCTTCTCTACCCTTTGGGTCGAGCATAGCAGTAGGTTCATCTAAAACAATACAATCAGGCTCCATAGCTATGATACCTGCAATAGCTACACGCTGTTTCTGACCACCTGATAATTTATGAGGTGGTTGGTTGCGATACTCATACATATCAACGGCTTTTAGTGCTTCATCTACTCTCAATCTGATTTTTTCAGGTTCAATGCCGAGATTTTCAGGTCCAAAAGCAACGTCTTCTTCTACGATGCTCGCGACAAGTTGATTATCAGGATTTTGAAGCACTAAACCTACTTTGCGTCTGATAGTAAAATCTTCGTTTTCTTCCTGTGTATCGATGGAATCGATAAAAAGTTTACCACCACTAGGTAACAACATAGCATTAAGGTGTTTAGCAACAGTAGATTTACCGCAGCCATTATGACCAAGCAACGCTACGAATTCACCTTTCTTAACAGTGAACGAAACATCATCAAGCACGTTTTTTGCGATAACATTATTCTCTTGTTGTTCTTCCTCATCAATGTAACGAAAGACTAAATTCTGTGCTGTGATAAAATCCATTTTCTAAAAACTCCGAATTATTTTCTCCAAATAGCAGTACTACCACACGGGAGTACAAGTTTAGAATCAGTCACAGGTAAACCGATTTCAGAAGATGTAACAGTACCACCGAATTTCTTAGCGATAACAGTGGAAAGCATATACTCCATAACTGACGGCGGCAATCCTGTGGTGTAAGAATTCAAAATAAAGAATCGTGCGTCATCTGAAAGAATAGTAGAGCATAATTCTAAAAAAGAATAAAGCTGTTCTTCTAACTTCCAAACTTCGCCACCCGGTCCTCGACCATAAGACGGTGGATCCATAATAAGACCGTCGTATTTATTTCCTCTGCGCTGTTCACGCGCAACAAATTTCATACAATCATCTACGAGCCATCTGACAGGTCTATCAGAAAGTCCGCTTGATGCGGCATTTTCCTTAGCCCATTGGACCATACCTTTAGATGCATCTACGTGGCACACTTTAGCTCCTGCTTTAAGACAAGCCAAAGTAGCACATCCTGTGTATCCAAAAAGATTCAACACATTTAGCTGACGCTCAGAATTCTTGATAATATCAGCAGCTAAATCCCAGTTAGTTGCCTGCTCAGGAAAAATACCGGTGTGTTTAAATCCCATCGGCTTTACATTAAACACCAGTTCACCATAATTTAGCGACCACTGCTGAGGAATCTTTTTGAATACCTGCCACTGACCACCACCTGAATTAGAACGGTGATATTTAGCGTGAGCTTTTCTCCACAAAGGATTTTCACGTTTAGTATTCCAGATAATCTGTGGGTCAGGACGAATCAGTATAATATCTCCCCAACGCTCAAGGCGTTCACCATTTGACGCATCAATAAGCTCGTAATCAACCCAGTTTGAGGATACACGCATCAGCCCAATCTCTCCTTAACTACATCTGCGATTTCTTTAGCGAGTGTGTTAATTTCATCATAGTCCTCACCCTCGAGCATAACACGAACGAGAGGCTCCGTACCAGAAACACGAACTAAAACTCTACCGCGATCACCTAAGGTATCATCAGCGTTTTTGATAGCAGCTTTGATTTCTTTATCGGTGTAGAAGTGAACTTTACCCTCGTTAGTGATTTTTACGTTAATAAGCACCTGAGGATAACGCTCCATGAGTGTTGCAATAGATGAAAGCTTCGCACTACGACGGTTAATAAGACTTAATAGATGGGCACCTGTAAGCTGACCATCACCGGTAGTAGCATAGTCAAGATAGATAACGTGACCACTCTGCTCACCACCGATATTATAACCTTCTCTGAGCATAGCCTCAAGCACATATCTATCACCTACGTTAGTGGAAATAAACTGCATACCGTTGATTTCGCAGAATTTATTGAATCCCATGTTGGTCATTACAGTACCAACAACAGCATTCTTCTTAAGTTTACCCTGACTTTTCAGATCAGCAGCACAAATAGCGATGATATAGTCACCGTCAACAAGCTCTCCTTTATCATCAACAGCAAGACATCTGTCAGCGTCTCCGTCAAAAGCAAGACCAGCGTCTAGATTATGCTCTTTTACGTAAGCCATGAGTTTATCCATATGAGTTGAACCACATTCAGCGTTAATATTAATACCATCAGGGTCATCAAACATCATATGTACATTAGCTCCGAGGCGTGTAAATAATTTCTCAGCGGTACGTGAAGAAGATCCGTTAGAGCAATCGAGTGCTATATTCATACCTTTCAAGTCATAATCGATAGTGGAAACAACGTGGTCGATATAGTCATCTGCTGCAGTTGTGAGCACTTCTACTGTACCAAGCTCGTTATGATCAGGTACAGTATACTCTTTAGCGTGGTCTAAAACGATAGCTTCTATACTTGCTTCAAGATCATCGGGAAGTTTATAACCTTCGCTGCTGAAAATCTTGATGCCGTTAAATTCATAAGGGTTGTGTGATGCAGAAATCATAATACCTGCATCAGCGTGATACTTACCGATAAGGTGAGCAACAGCAGGAGTAGGAACTACACCAAGTAACTTTACGTTAGCACCTACTGAACAAAGACCGGCAATAAGCGCACCTTCAAGCATATCGCCTGAAAGACGGGTGTCTTTACCAATAAGGAAGGTAGGGTGTTTAACTTCGTCGCTGATAAGCACCATAGCCGCAGCTTTACCGATGTTCATAGCGAGTTCGCAAGTGAGTTCTGTGTTAGCGATGCCTCTAGCACCATCTGTACCAAATAATCTGCCCATTTCTATTCTCCTAAAATTAGATTTAAAATTTATTCTGTATCAAAAAGGTTACCCTGCGCCTGTGCAGTAACAGTCGGCACTTCATAACCTAAGTGTCTGTATGCTTGTGCGGTAACACATCTACCGCGTGGTGTTCGACTCAGAAAACCTATCTGCATCAGATACGGTTCGTAAACGTCCTCGATAGTGACAGCTTCCTCACCAATCGCAGCAGCAAGGGTTTCGAGTCCGACAGGACCGCCACGATAGTATTTAATCATAGCATCGAGCATCCTGCGATCATTCTGATCAAGTCCTATTTCGTCAATCTCGAGTCTGTCAAGCGCTAGTCGTGCGACATCACAGGTAATGATACCGTCGGACATAACCTCAGAAAAGTCACGCACGCGTTTTAACAGTCGGTTAGCAATACGAGGTGTGCCTCGGCTACGTGAAGCGAGTTCTAATGCACCATCATCATCTATACCGATACCGAGTATCCCTGCACTACGTTTGATGATATCACTAAGCTCGGTAGGAGTATACATTTCTAGCCTTAATACCACACCAAAACGATCTCTCAGCGGTGCTGTGAGCTGACCCGCTCTCGTAGTAGCACCAACTAAAGTGAATTTCGGTAGTGGCAAATGATATGATGCAGCCATCTGACCTTTGCCGGTGATAATATCAATCGAGAAATCCTCCATAGAAGGGTAAAGAATCTCTTCAACTGCACGCGATAAACGATGAATCTCGTCGATAAACAAAACATCGCCAGGATTTAAATTAGTAAGTAAAGCAGCTAAATCGCCGGGTTTTTCAATAGCAGGACCGGAAGTGATACGAATATTCACTCCCATTTCGTTAGCGATAATACCCGCAAGCGTAGTTTTACCGAGTCCCGGAGGTCCGTATAAGAGCACGTGGTCGAGCGCTTCTTTACGTTTTTTAGCAGCTTCAATAAAGATGCTGAGGTTTTCTTTAGCTTTAGCCTGACCGACATATTCATCAAGAGACTTAGGTCGTAAAGGGTTATCTCCTTCTAAGGCATCCTGAGGAATTTCGGAAGTATCCATCAATCGGTCTTCAAAATCCATTTCAAAGTCATTGTAATCCATTAATATGTTATCCTTTCAAAAGAAAGTATATTTCTAAATAAGAATTCTAGTAAAGAATTATCCCATCTGTTTCAAGGTAGCTGAAATAAGCTGCTCAACAGTAAGTGTCGGGTCAAGTTTAGATAAAACAGGAGTAACATCAGCAGCACTATATCCGAGTACTGCTAAAGCTGCAACAGCTTTAGAAATATTACCGGTATCAGCGATAACAGAACCTTTGGAAACAACCCCGTCTGATGAGTCTACTGATAAACCTTTGATTTTATCTTTAAGCTCTAAAACTATACGCTGTGCAAGTTTAGGTCCTACACCTGATGCTCTGGTCAGGGTTTTAAAGTCACCTGCTGACACCGACATAGCAATCTGCTCGCTGGATAACTCAGATAAAATAGCAAGTGCTACCTTAGGACCGACTCCCGAAATAGAAATCAGCATTTTAAAGGTGGAAAGCTCACCTTTGCTGTAAAATCCAAAAAGTTCAACAGCGTCTTCTCGTACATTCATATGAGTAAATAAAGTAACGGTAGAGTTGAGTTTAAGTTGTTTTTGAGTAGTGATAGTGGTCTGGACTTTATATCCGATTCCCCCACACTCAACAACAGCAAAACCTGATTCAATATGAACAAGAGTGCCTTTTACTGAATAAATCATAGCTTAACTCCTTTATTTAGCATATTCTGACGTAGTGACGTACCAGCGGCATGAGTGTGCGTGATAGCGATAGCCAGCGCATCGGCTGTATCGTCAGGTTTAGGGACTTCTTTCAAATGTAGAAGTCGTCGGGTCATCTCCATAACCTGAGGTTTTTTAGCTTTACCGTATCCAGTGACAGCGGTTTTCACCTGAAGTGGAGTATATTCAAAAACCTTGACTCCGCATTGCTGTGCCGCGAGTAGTATAACTCCTCGAGCCTGAGCAACTAAAATAGCGGTAGTCACGTTAGTCGTGAAGTAAAGCTTTTCAATAGACAAAGCGTCAGGCTTAGCTTTTTTTAGTATAGAGATAGTGTCATCGTAGATTTTTTGAAGTCTTTCGTTAAAATCAGTACCAGCCTTAGTGGTAATAGCTCCGAAGGCTAACGGACGGTAAGTGTTACCATTAAAGTCAATCACGCCCCAACCGACTATCGCATAGCCGGGGTCTATGCCTAATACTACCAACGCTGACACTCCTTTCAAAAAATCGTACTTTCCCATAATTAAGTTATATTATAACATAATGGCTTCACAATAGCAATAAAAAGGCATAAAAAAACGGCGAACTTCACAAAAAAGTCCGCCGTACAATAACAACGTAAAAATATAGTTTTATACGTAGTTTTTAATGTATTTTTTCAGGTTTTCGATAGTCTCTACACAAGTCTGAGGAATTGATGAAAACGGAAAATCAATTTTCATTTCATCGTACTTAGTCTGACATATCTTTTTAAACGGTAAAAGTTCGATTTTATCAACACATTTATGATTTTCTGCAATATTACCGAGGGCTATGACATTATCCGCGTCATCGTTAATCGTAGGGATAATTACCTGTCTTAAAGTAACCGCAATACCGCATTCATCAAGGTACGATAAAAAACTCATAACGCTACCAAAAGAGCATCCGACGTTCTCTCTATAAAGAGCATCTTCAGTATACTTGACGTCGAGCAACACCCTATCGGTAACAGATAAGAGTGATTTCACATCATCGTTAAGAATACAACCAGATGTATCAAGACATGTGTTTATACCACATTGTTTAGCTAATGAAAAGATTTCCTTCGCAAAACCGCTTTGTAAAAGCGGTTCTCCTCCCGACAAAGTAATTCCGCCTTTAGTACCGAAGTATTCTTTATAGCGCTTTGCTTTTTCTACGATTTCAAGAGCTGTGCACTCTTTTCCTTCACTCAAACTCCATGTATCTGGATTATGGCAGCATTTACAACGCAAATTACAGCCCTGAAAGAAAACCACAAATCTAACCCCCGGACCGTCCACCGTTCCAAGACTCTGAATGGAGTGAATTCTGCCTTTAATCAAACTCATAATGACTGATGGAAAGTACGACTGATCACTTCGCGCTGCTGTTCTTTAGAAAGCTTATGGAAGTTAACAGCGTAGCCTGATACTCGGATAGTGAGGTTAGGATAAGCCTCAGGATTTTCGTATGCCTCCATCAATGTTTCTCTGTTGAGTACATTGACATTGATATGATGAGCTTTTTTAGCAAAATAACCATCTAAAACTGAAACAAGGTTATCGATTCTATCGTCTTCAGTTCTACCAAGCGCCTCAGGAGTGATAGAGAAAGTATTTGAAATACCATCTCGGCAGTCGTCGTAGCTGATTTTAGCAACGGAGTTAAGAGATGCTAAAGCACCGTTTTCTTCCCTGTTGTGCATAGGGTTAGCGCCAGGTGCAAAAGGTGAACCCGCTTCTCTGCCGTCAGGAGTAGCTCCGGTGTGCTTGCCATACATAACGTTAGAAGTGATAGTAAGAACGGATAAGGTGTGGATAGCGTTACGATATGCAGGTGTTTTTCTAAGCTCTGTGATAACACGATGAGCCATATCTTTTGCTATAAGGTCTACCCTATCATCATCGTTACCATATTTAGGGAAATCACCGTCGGTGTTAAATTCCACAATAAAGCCTTCTTCGTCCATAACAGGATGAACGTCTGCATATTTAATAGCACTTAAAGAGTCAGCAACAACTGAGAGTCCTGCTATACCAAAAGCCATAAAGCGCTCTACATCTGTGTCATGAAGCGCCATCTGAGTCTTTTCATACGCATACTTATCGTGCATATAGTGAATAACGTTCATAGTGTTTACATAGAGATTAGACAGCCATTTGATATAGATATCAAATCGCTCCATTACTTCTTCGTAATCGAGTTTTTCAACATCTAAAACAGGCATCTGAGGTCCAATATGCATGCCACTTGTGGTATCATAACCACCGTTTAATGCGATGAGTAAAAGCTTAGCAAGATTACAACGCGCTCCGAAGAACTGCATCTGCTTACCGACCTTCATAGCAGAAACACAGCAAGCAATAGCGTAATCATCACCATAAATAGGTCTCATTACATCATCGTTTTCATACTGAATAGAGTCGGTATCAGAAGATACTTTCGCACAGAATTTTTTGAAGTTTTCAGGTAAATTATTAGACCATAAAACAGTAAGGTTAGGTTCAGGAGATGAACCAAGTGTGTATAGAGTATTAAGCATACGATAAGTACTCTTTGATACTAAAGTACGACCGTCCTCGCCCATACCTCCGAGCGCTTCAGTAATCCACATAGGGTCACCGCCGAAAAGCTCGTTATACTCAGGGGTACGCAGATGACGTGCTATACGTAGCTTGATAACAAAGTCATCAATGAGTTCCTGAGCGGTTTCTTCAGTTAATATGCCATTCTTTATATCTCTTTCGATATAAATATCAAAGAAAGTGCTGACGCGTCCCAATGACATAGCGGCACCGTTTTGCTCTTTAATAGCAGCAAGATACGCAAAATATGTCCACTGGATAGCTTCTTTAGCATCTTTAGCAGGCTGTGAAATATCAAAACCGTACATAAGAGCCATTTCTTTAATAAATCCTAAGAAAGAAATCTGCTGATATAGTTCCTCATATAAACGAATCTGCTCTGCTCCGAGTGTGCCCGTAAGATTTGCTTTATCTTTCTTTTTCTCTTCTATGAGTTTATCAACACCATAAAGTGCAACTCTTCTGTAATCGCCGATAATTCTTCCTCTGCCGTAAGCATCAGGAAGCCCTGTAATAACGTGGCATCTACGTGCTGCACGCATTTCATCAGTATACGCTCTGAAAACACCGTCATTGTGAGTAGTTCTGTATCTGAATTCATCCTCGATTTTTCTGGATAATTCGTAACCGTAAGCCTGACATGCTTGTCTTGCCATACGAATACCACCAAAAGGGTTAACACCACGTTTTAATGGTCGGTTAGTCTGCATTCCCACTATGATTTCGTTATCTTTATCAATATATCCAGGTGAATAGCTTGTAAGTGAAGAAACAGTAGCGGTATCAATATCAAGCACACCACCATACTGATGCTCAAGATCAAAAAGAG
>JAFVVB010000083.1 GCA_017502425.1 Ruminococcus sp.
AACATGCTTTATCTTTGGTGCTAAGGCTGCTCCTGGTTACAGAAGAGCTAAGGCTATCATCAAATACATCAACGAAATCGCTGATTTAGTAAACAACGATCCTGATACAAAGGATAAGCTCCAGGTTATCTTTGTTTCTAACTACAACGTATCATACGCTGAGAAAATCGTTGTTGCTGCTGATGTTTCAGAGCAGATTTCTACAGCAGGTACAGAGGCTTCAGGTACAGGTAACATGAAGTTCATGTTCAACGGTGCTGTTACACTCGGTACTTACGACGGTGCTAACGTTGAGATTACTCAGCACGCAGGCGAAGAGAACGAGTACATCTTCGGCGGCAGAGTTGAAGATATTGAGAACTTAAAGAAGAACGGTTACGATCCTAAGGCTATCTACCACACCAACCCAATGTTAAAGCGTGTTGTTGATACACTTATCGACGGCACATTTGACGATGACGGTGCTCAGGGCGAAGGCAGCTTTGCTGAACTTCACAACGCTCTTGTTAATGGTACACACTGGCACATCGCTGACCATTACTTCCTGTTCTACGATCTCCCAATGTACGTTGACGCTAAGCTTCAGGTTAACAGAGATTATAAAGATAAGATTCTCTTCGGTACTAAGTGCCTCGAGAACATCGCTCACTGTTCAGAATTCTCTTCTGACAGAACTATCCTCCAGTACGCTAAGGAACTTTGGATGGTTAAGTAATAAACCTGATATAATAAATTATCCCCGCTCTTATGAGTGGGGATTTTTTGCTTTCTATGAGTTTTTTGTAGGATTTGTCAAAAAACATCGCTTTAATTCTACACTTTAATCGTAGATGTTTGTTGACTTATTATTTTTGCGGTGTTATGATGAAAATGTATAAATATATTGGAGGAGAAAACTATGAAAAAGATTATTTCTGTTTTACTCGCACTTATGATTTTGTCATCAGTATTCATGGGGCTTACTTTCACAGCATCAGCTCAGGATACTGACACACTCAAAGTTACCGTAGGTGATGTTACAACTGAGGTTGCTGTTGGTGATACATTCAGATATACAGTAACTTTAAGCGATTTACAGATCGTTAACTGCGAAGCTGAAATCAGTTATGATAGCGATTTTGTTAAGGTTACTACTGTTGATGAAAACGACTATGACGCATACGATGCATATGTCGCTGAGAACTTCCCGATTGTTTTCGATACTATCGTATTCAATACTGACATCGCTGACAGAATTTTATATAACTGTTCACGTGTAAAGAGTTACAGATTCACAGGCGAAAATACTCTCGCATCTTTTGAGTTTACTGCACTTGCAGCAGGCGAAACCACTATCGAGAATACTTTCATCGAGATGGCTGACCAGAATAAAGAGTTCTACGTTGAGAAAACTGAAAACGGTCCTGTTGAGATTAAGTCATTCGAATGTGCCCAGTTTGTTACTTATGAAGCTGACATAGATCCTACTGAACCTTCAACTGAGGAATCAACCGAGGAGTCTACTGAAGAGTCCACAGAGGAATCAACTGAGCAGACAAAACCTGTGAAAGTTGAAAATATCGTAGCTACTCCTGATTCTTCAACAGCAGTTCTTACTTGGGACGCTGTTGAGGGCGCTACTAAATACTGGGTATATAAATACGTTTCTGATAAGTACGTAGTATTCTGTTCTACAACAACTAACAGCGCTAAAATTACTGCTCTGTACGGTAATACCACATATCAGTTCAAGGTAGTAGCAGTATTTGACGACGGCACTACTCAGAGCTTAGCAGACGCTGATGTTGTAGAGTTTACTACTCTTGCACCAATAGTTGTTGATGACATCAGCACCACTTCTACCGTAAGATCAGTATCTCTTTCATGGGATAAAGTAGAAGGCGCACAGAAATACTGGATTTACAAGGCGTTTGAAGAAGACGGTCCTTTCTATGTATACGATGCTACTACTAACCTTGAGTATACAGTAAAAGCACTCCAGCCTGATACTACATACTACTTCAAGATTGTACCATCTATCCTTATAGACGGTAAACTGACTTTATGCGAAACCGGAGCTGCTCAGAAGATAGAGGCTACTACATCTTCAGGTGAGAGTATCAAGGTTAAAGTAACTGACCTTACTTCAACATCAGCTACTATCAGCTGGAATGCATATGAAAATGTTGAGAAATACTGGATTATGTACTCAACTGAAACTATGAGCACAACTGACCTTTCTAAATGGAAAACATGGTCAGAAACAACCGACACAACCTTTACAATCAAGTGGAGAAAACCTGGTGAGTTCTATCACTTCACGGTAGTTGCTAAATATCTTAACCCTGAAACAGGCGGCACAGAAACTATCAACTACTTAGCTGATTCTGCAAGAATTCCATATTCAGACTCTGACATTATCACATTCACACCTGTTGATGATGATACCGTTACACTTTCATGGACTGATGATATCGGTATGAGCAAGGTATGGGCATCATATATTAATGCAGAAGGTACAGAGGTAGTAATGAAGAGCACTACTACCAATAGCATTACTTTAGACCTCAAAAATTATAAGAACTATACCTATAAACTCAACGCACTCGATGCATCCGGTAACGTAGGCTATATCACACGTTTCGGTGGCGAGAAATACCACGAGTAATCTATAATTAGTACGAATAAAAGCCGAAAGCATCACGCTTTCGGCTTTTTTCTTATTTCCATCACATTTCTTAGCCATTATGCACAACAACCACGGGGGAATTATTAGCACTTATACCGATTGAAATTGAGCTCAAGAATGATGTAAAATCAACTTGTAAGACAATTCCCATAATATTTATAAAAGGGGTAATCCATTATGAAACGAATACTGAGTTTTATGTTGATATTATGCGTTTTGATGTCGTGCATAATAGCAGGTGACTACACATCAGTGAAAACAGAAGCTGCGACAACTTTTATCGACTACGGTCTAGTGGATAACGTCCAGTATGGTCAGATTCTCCACTGCTGGAACTGGTCTTTCGATAACATCAGAAAGAATATGCAACTTATCGCAAGTCAGGGCTTTACTGCCGTGCAGACTTCTCCTATCCAGTCATCAAAGGAATCAACGAGAGAATCATGGAGCAGTGTGCAGAATTCCGCATGGGTTTACTACCAGCCTATAAGCTTTAATATCGAGCAGAATTCGTGGAATGCACTCGGTACTAAAACCCAGTTTGAGGCTATGTGTAAAGAAGCTCATAAATACGGTGTCAAAGTCATTGTTGACGCTGTGTTCAACCATATGGCTAATGACTCAAGCGAAAACACTATTAACCCTCAGATATCAAGCGATTTAAGAGATGACAAGAATTGCTGGTATTCTATTACATGGAACACATCTAACTGGGAGGATCGCTACGATGTGACTCATAACTGCTTAAGCGGTTTCCCTGACCTTAATACAAGTAATCCAAAGGTCCAGAACTACGCTATCGGATTCTTGAAAGAATGTATCGATGCGGGTGCGGACGGTTTCCGTTTTGATGCTGTAAAGCATATCGAAACTCCTGCCGATGCATACGGTACTGCGTCTGATTTCTGGCCTAATGTATTGGGTACTGCCACATACCACGCTCAGCAGACCAGAGGAATTACTCCGTACTACTATGGCGAGCTTTTAGGTTCACCGGGTGGCGGATTGAGTGTTACTGCATACACCGACCACATGAGTGTTACCGATAATAACACAGGTAACTGCGTTCGTGATGCTATCGCAAGCGGTAACGCATCAGGTGCGTGTTTGCCTCATATTTCTAACGGCGCCGCTCCTGATAAGGCAGTTCAGTGGAACGAATCCCACGATACCTATTATGCGGATAATAACTCCATCTGGATTTCTAACGAAAACATGAAGAAAACATGGGCTATCGTTGGTACGCGCGCACAGGTGTGTGGACTTTACCTTGCTCGTCCTGAAAATAACACCACCACTATGCTCGGTGACGGTGATATCACCGCGTGGGCAGACAAAGAAGTAAAAGCTATTAACCGCTTTAAAAACTATTTTGCGGGTCATCCTGAGTACCTCGCATCATCAGGAAATATTGTATACAACGAACGTGGTAACACAGGCGTCGTACTCGTTAACGCAAGCGGTGGTAAAGCTTCCGTTTCTGTTCCTGCCCACAGAATGTACGACGGTGTGTACACCGACGCTATCACAGGAAAACACTTCTCAGTTTCTAATGGCACTATCAGCGGTGAAATAGGTGATAGTGGTATAGCGGTAGTATATAGCTATCCGTCTACTGTACACGTAAGCGAAGATTCTCAGGCTTTCAGAGGAGACACATTAGACGTTACCCTCACATATAACGAAGCCACATCAGGTACATATTCGATAGACGGTGACTATGCAAAATCATACACAAGTGGAGACGTTATCTCAGTAGGCTGTGGCACAAAGTACGGTGACGAGACTGAACTTTTAGTAACAGCATCAGGTGGCACCACTACTGACTCCGTCATAAAAACATATAAAAAGCTCCATCCTGACACAGAGCTTACTATGTACTTTGATAATTCAAGCAAAAAGTGGAGTACGGTTTACGCTTATGTCTACAACTTAGACGGCGATGAAAACGCAAAGTGGCCTGGAGTTGAGATGGCATACGACAGCACACTCGGCCTTTATAAATACGATGTGCCAAAGGGATTTGAAACATCAAAGGTTGTGTTCAATGACTCAGATGGTAACCAGACACCATCATCAGGCGGGCATTCATTCAATGCGTATACATCGAAATATAAAGACGGAAGTTTCTACGGCTATAACACAGGCGTTGAGGGTAAACTCTACTTCGAGCCGTCTGAGGATTGGCTCAGCGATAACGCACGATTTGCCGTATATGTTTGGAATGACTCGGGCAATACATGGGTTAACCTAAAAGACACAGACAGCGACGGCATTTACGAAGCACAGCTTCCTCAGGGAGTTTTCACCGAGTGTATTTTCGCACGAATGGATCCGTCAACTTCGTCGAATAATTTCGATAATGTATGGAATAAAACCGGAGATATGGGCATATCCAACAATCACAACTATTTTAAAATAGCTGATGGTTGGAATACATCAGACGGCACATGGTCCATCATTGATGTAAGTGTCGTGGGAACTAATACAGACGCATATCTTTCAGGTTCGTTCAATGCATGGAGTAAAACTAAAACTCCGTTTAAATACACCGATTATAATAAAGCAGTTACAAGCGTAGATTTACCTGCGGGAACATATACATTCAAAATGTATAAAAACGACGAATGGTTCGGTAATCCGGGTACTATAAACAACACAACCGCTGGCAACGGCTGGAGAATGTGTAAAAACGAAAGCAAAAACTGCACGTTGGTTGCATCTGGCGGTACATATACCTTCACACTTGATACGGAAACTCTGAAAATCACGGTAGATTATGAAGCTAAAGAGGTAGACCAGATTGAGACTTTCCCTTCTACCGAAGAATCAACTGAAAAAGATACAGAAGAGTCTACTGTTTCTTCTGTTTCAAAGGGTTACTACGTTGTAGGTACTATAAATGGCGAAGATAAATGGGGAGTTGAAACCCTTAGCGAAGACCGACTGCTAAAAGAAAATCCTGCTGTGTCGGGTGAGTATATGCTCGACTATACTTTCAAACTTAATGATGCTATCAAGGTAGCGTATTTTGATGGTAGCAGTATCACAAAGTGGTACAACAGCACAGGAGATAATTATACTATCGGAGAAGCAAAAGTGGGTGACTGTACCGTATATTTCCGTCCTGAAGGAAACTCAGCGTGGACATATAATTACTTTACGGTTATTCCGAAAACAGTCGAAGAAACCGCATCAGCGGGATACTACATCGTAGGTACTTTAAACGGTGAAGATAAATGGGGAGTTGAAACTCTTAGCGAAGACCGACTGCTAAAAGAAAATCCTGCTGTATCAGGTGAGTATATGCTCGACTATACCTTCACCGAGGGCGATGAAATTAAAGTAGTACATTTTGATGGTACTGACTTCACCCGTTGGTATAATAGTTCAGGAGATAACTATTCTATCGGCTCATCGAAAAAGGGCGAGGGTACTATCTACTTCCGCCCTGACGGAAACTCAGATTGGTCATACTATTACTTTACAGTTATTCCTAAAACAGTAGATGAAACAGAGTCAACCGAGGAAGAAACAGAGCCTACTGAGAAAGAAACAGAGCCAACTGAAGTTCAAAAGCCGGTGAAAGTAGAAAACATAGTAGCAACACCATCATCATCAACAGCAGTACTTAGTTGGGACGCAGTTGAAGGTGCAACAAAATACTGGGTGTATAAGAATGTATCCGGTAGCTACGTAATATACTCAAGT
>JAFVVB010000084.1 GCA_017502425.1 Ruminococcus sp.
AAGGCTCACCCCGATGTGTTTAATATGCTGTTACAGATTCTTGAAGACGGCAGACTTACTGATTCTCAGGGACGAACAGTAGATTTTAAAAACACTATTATCATTATGACGTCTAACGTCGGTGCACGCCTCATAGTTGATAAACAGCAGAATCTAGGTTTTACTCTGAATAATAACGAAAATGCTGACGTGAAGGAAACAGTCATAGCTGAGCTGAAAAAGGTGTTCAGACCTGAATTTCTCAACCGAGTTGATGACATAATTGTTTTCTCAAAACTCAGCAAAGAAGAGATTAAAAACATAGCGTCTAAAATGCTTGATAATCTTAGCACGCGACTCAAATCAATAGGGGTCAAGATAAACTTTACTGACGAAGTTGTATCAAAAATTGCTGATGAAGGATTTGACGAAAGCTATGGTGCAAGACCTCTAAGACGTGCTATCGTTTCAAATATTGAAGATAAGCTATCCGAAAAAATTCTAAACGGTAGTTTTAAAGAAAGCGATAGTGTAACGTGCGATTATCGTGACGGTGATTATGTGTTTGAAGTTTCTGAATAATTCTATTAAAGAATTCTTTGATAGAATAAAGCACATAGGATAATTCTAAAAAAGAATTCCTATAAAGAATAAATAATTATACTTAATTCTATATAGGAATTAATAATACTTCTCAAAAAGAAAATAAACAAACAACAAAAAAGCCTGAGGTTAATCCTCAGGCTTTAGTTGTTATTACATTTTAAGTGCTCTTTCAAGCCACACGTCAGCGATATCAAGTGCCAGATAAAGTCCGTTTTTTTCGCTGGCTTTAACCAGCTGTTTTCTAGGACTTAAATCAGGGTCGGTACAAAGAAGCTGAATCGCAACCTTATCAGCTACTAAGAGTCCGTTGACTTCCTTTTTAGATTTTATCTGCATTCTGATAACAAAACGCTCTTCCATGCTTCCGTAGTAAAGTTCGTCACCACAGCGCACTAGCGGCTTGCCTTTATAGGTAGAAAACTCTTTTTCTGCCACTGTATTCAATCCTTTCTCAGATGTTAAGGTAAGATTTTACAAGTGCTTCCAAAAGGTCATCTCTATCAATTTTGCTGATGATATTACGCGCGTTGTTGTATGTAGTGATATAGGTAGGGTCCTCAGAGAGAATATATCCTACAATCTGGTTAATAGGGTTGTATCCCTTTTGACGCAGAGCATCATATACGGTAGTGAGCGCATTTTTAATTTCATCATCTCTATCTCCGCCGAGGGAGAAAATCATTGTTTTATCTAACATGGAAACACCTCCGATAAAAGCATTATACTACATAGCGTAGATTAATTCAAGTATTATTTATCAGTCTTAACCTTTGAGTGAGATACCCTTAGATTTGAGCTGCTCAATGATATTATTAGCAACATCACTTACTTCGTCACGTTTGAGAGTTTTTTCAGGGTGTGAGAAAGTAAGACGTGTAGTGATACTCTTTGAGTTTTCATCTTCGTAGATATCAACTACTTCAATCTTCTTGATAAGAGGACAGTCAGCGTTTTTGATAGCTTCCTTAATAGGAGCGAAAGTATCAGTAACGAATGAAAGGTCGATATCAATTGATGGGAACTTTGATGGCTCATCGTATGTGATAGAGTTATTCTTGATTGAAGCTAAAACACCCATGTCAATCTGCATGAATACAACTGCAGCGCGTTTATCAATCTTTTTAGAAACAGTAGGGTGAGCGATACCGATATAACCGAGTTCTTTGTTATCGCATATGATAGCGTTAAAGTTTATAGGATGCTCAAAATTTGATGATGGCTCAGCTTTTGTGAAAGTAACTGTCTGATGTTTGATTTCATCAACGATTGTTTCAATCATATCCTTAAGCTCAAAATAAAGTGTCTTAACGTCCTTTGTTTTGCTGTAAAGAGTAGTGCCTAGGAATTTTTTCTCGATGCAGAGGTTATTATCATCGATTCCTGTTACAGCTCTACCAATTTCGAAAACACCGAATTCAGGGGAGAAACCAACGTTTGATTTCACCTGACACAGCTGTGTAGGAATAAGACTCTCTCTGATTGTTTCGATGTTAGGGTTGGTAGCGTTGAGCAGTTTAATAGCGTCCTTGTTTTCAATACCTAAATCCTTGAGCTCATCAAAGTAATTCCATACGTAAGAATGAACTTCGTGAAGGTTGTAACGTTTAACGAGCATATCCTTAACACGTTCTTCATCACATTTTTCCTGTTCCATATTAACAGGGAATAGAGGTGATTTAGCTGTGTTAATATCAAAGTTATCGTAGCCGTAAATACGGGTGATTTCTTCGATTATGTCAGCTTTAATAGTAACGTCTTTAGTAGCACGCCATGATGGAACATCTACTGTGAAGTTGTTATCAGTAACATCTGCTTTGAATCCGAGCTTAGTTAATGTGTCAATGATAGTGTCATTATCTATTTTTATACCTGTGTATTTATCAACGTATGCTTTATCAAAGTTTAATGTTACCTGTGGGTATTTAAACGCATATTCATCAGTAAGCGATGATACGATAGTAACGGTTTCGTCGTAGTCTTTTAAGAGTTTTACAAAACGAGCGATAGCAAGTGTTGTAAGCTCTGGGTCAAGTGACTTTTCGTATCTCATGGAAGAATCTGTACGGTGAGAAAGTCTTACAGTAGACTTACGGATGGAAGCAGCATCAAAAGTAGCTGACTCAAGTGTTAAAGTGGTAGTATCCTCAACGATTTCTGAATCAAGACCACCCATAATACCAGCGATAGCAACAGGAGTGTTATCGTTGCAAATCATAAGTGTATCTTCGTCAATATTTCTCTCAACACCATCGAGTGTAGTGAAAGTAAGAGGCTTTTCAAATCTCTTTACTCTGATTTTTTCTACCATTCTTGAGTCGAAAGCGTGCATTGGCTGACCAACTTCGAGCATGAGGTAGTTAGTCATATCAGCAAGGAAGTTGATAGAACGCATACCGCAGTAGAAAAGTCTGATTTTCATATTTACAGGGCTTACGTTTCTTTTGATGTTCTCAAACTGTAAGCATGAATATCTCTGGCAAAGCTCGTCTTCGATTTTCATATCAACCTTTGGAAGAGAATTGTACTGAGATAAATCTTCAACCTCGAGTGGTTTGAGCTCTCTTCCTGAAATAGCGGCAAATTCTCTTGCGATACCGTAATGACTCCATAAGTCAGGGCGGTTAGTCAGAGATTTATTATCAACCTCGAAAACAATGTCATCAATAGCGAAAATCTCTTTTACGTCAGTGCCGTTTTCAATAGCCAGGTCGATATCCATAATACCTGAGTTGTCATCGGAAATACCGAGTTCAGCCTCAGAACAACACATACCGAAAGATTCAAAACCCGCAAGTGGGCGTGGAGCGATAGTAATTTCGCCGATTTTAGCGCCTACTTTAGCGAAAGCTGTCTTCATACCGACACGTACATTAGGTGCACCGCATACAACGTCGGTTAATTTACCGTCACCTGCATCAACTTTGAGAAGATGAAGCTTCTTTGATTCAGGGTGGTTTTCAACTGACATAATTTCAGCGACAACAATACCGCTGATGTCAGAACCTTTGAAAAGTATATCGTTTTCAACCTCCGCAGTAGAAAGTGAAAACTGATGGATTAATTTAAGTGTATCAAGACCGGAAAGATCCACAAAGTCTTTGATCCAGTTCATAGAAATAAACATTATGTAGTCCCTCCTTATTCGTCATCGCTAAACTGTGATAATGCTTTTAAGCTACCACTGTTTAGATCTCTGATATCTTTGATTCCGTATTTCATCATAGCGAGTCTGGTTAATCCTAAACCAAACGCAAAACCTGTGTATTCGTCAGGGTCAATGCCACCTTCTTTTAATACCTCAGGGTGAATCATGCCACATGGGCACAGCTCAAGCCAGCCTGAGTGCTTACATGAAGGACAGCCTTCACCGCCACAGATAAGACAGCTGATATCAAGCTCAAATCCAGGTTCAACGAATGGGAAGAAACCAGGACGTAAACGAACTTTAATATCCTTTTTGAATACTTCGCTGAGCATTGTTTTCATAAAGTAAATGAGGTTGGAAATAGAGATGTCTTTATCAACCATCATACCTTCCATCTGGAAGAATGTGTTTTCGTGACATGCGTCAGTTGCTTCGTTTCTGAAACATCTGCCAGGGAAAATAGCCTTGATAGGCTTTCCGTCGTTTTTAAGAGCATCGCCGTATTTTTTCAAAATAGCGTTCTGCGCAGCAGAAGTCTGGCTCTTTAAAAGCTGGCCGTTTTCTAGATAGTATGTATCCTGCATATCACGTGCAGGGTGATTCTTAG
>JAFVVB010000085.1 GCA_017502425.1 Ruminococcus sp.
AACGGCAACCAGTATTCAATGCCGTCGCTTACATCACAAGACAAGGGTAATCTTTCTTTCTATAAAAACGCTTCTGTTACCGTTGAAGACGGCAGACTTAAATTCACCCCGTTTTACGTATTAAATGGTGACGCAGTTGACCCTGCATATATGAATCTTTCTTCTTTTGATATAAACGACGAAAACTCATGGGGTACGTTTTTCGGTGGAATATGTGACACTCACTACTTAAACACCGACTTTTACAACCTCGCTTACGGCAAGTACTCTGATGGTGTAAACACCTACTCAGCTATCAGCAATGAGTCACAGCTGAAAAATATCATCAACAGCACTTACTACACAGCAAACTGCTCTTCCCCTTACGATTATTTTTCTGATTACTTAGGTTATGGTGAAGACGAAGACGTTTACCTGCTATTAAATCAGCCGACTCAGTTTTACTCAAAGCCTGAGAAAACACGATACACTCTTTTTGATGCACTTAATATAAGTGATTCAAAAAGCTATCCGACCACTTGGAGCAGCGAGACATTCCAGCAAAACACAATCCCTAACGGTTCAAAATTCGCTCTCATTCTCACACCGACTGAAAACGTCTCAAAAAGTAAAATCGACACTAATTTAGTCGGTGAAGGTGAAATTACCGTATCAGGACTTGAAAACGGTAATGCTATATCGGGTGAAACGATTGATGTAAAAATCACTGCTCCTGAAAACTGCTGGATAACAAGCATAACTGCTTATTACCACAATGATAAAAACGACACTACTAAAAAGGTACTAAGCGACGGATTAACTACGAATGAATTCACTCTCAACTACCCTGTTCCTTACTCAAACGTAACCATCGAAGTTGTGACTAAGGAAATCCCTACTGCTTTAAACACTGATGCAAACGGAAACTTCATCGTAAGCTCTCCTGATGATTTATATCAGATGGCAGCTATGGTAAACAGCGGATATGAAAGCTATGTTTACGGCAATTACGTGCTAACAAAAAACATTACTTTAGAGGGTGAAAATAACTGGAGCACACCTATCGGTACTACTGACTCTCCGTTTAAAGGTACCTTTGATGGTCAGCGCAACGTAATCTACAATCTTTCCCTTGATAGCAACAACGAAGACGCAAACTTCGGATTATTTGGAACTATTATAGGCGGTGAGGTTCATAACCTGTATGTTGATATAGAAACATATTCTGTATTGTTCTGCCACGACAGCGTTGGTCCTATCTGCGGTAACGTAAAAAACGGTAAAATACTCAACTGTATCGCAATAGGTAATTTTGCAGGTGGAGCAAAGGCTGTCGGTGGTATCGCAGGTACTGCTGAAAACTCCATCATCAAAAACTGCAATAGCGAGCTTTTGATTTTCTCTGACAAACACTCATATACCGACGGTATTTGTGGTGTTAATAATAATTCTCAGATAATCGACTGCAAAAGCAACTCTCAAATTTACAGCTAAAGTAAAAACCGACCGATGAAAATCGGTCGGTTTTCTTATGCTTAAGACTTTAAGTCAGTAAACGTGATATTACTCAACGACTACTACGCCGTCGTCTTTGATAGTGATAGTCATACCGGTTTTAACGTAGTCTAAAAACTCATCGCCTAAATTATCGATAACCGGCATTGTGATATCATCAAGCCACACATCAGCTAAAATAGCTCCCGCAGCAGCAAGTGAATCGATATGATTAGTAAACAGCATACACGCAGGCTGACGCTTCATAGCACACGCACAGTAAAGCACCATACCTCCTGTGGTAGAGCCGATAGTCTGAGGCAATACAAGTGCGTTACCACACAACTGCTCACCGTAAATATCGGGGTTGTTCTGGTCATTACATGTAGCCTTTTTGTCACCGAACTGGAGAGCTTTTTGGAGTGATGCCAGAGTATTGAAACCCACTTTAGTCACTACTGCTTTAGCGCTGCATTTACCCGGAGTAACTACTCTTCCTTTGAATTCTTTCATTTTCAGTTACCTCCTTTTGTAATCTGTACTAAAATCTCGTCGTCAGTATAGTAACGTGAGGTTGTGTATGTTCTTAGCTTATTTGATGATGTAATTACAGGCATCTTAGCACACAGCGGGTTATTCATATACATCAGCGGACAGATATACGATGTGATAACGCCTGTGTTTTTCAGACGCTGAGCGTACTCGGTTTTATTAAACTCTTCTAATACTTTAGGAGCAGCTGTGAAAACGGTAGGAATAACTACCTTTTTATTGCCGTACTGCTTGAGTGCATTTTCAACCTTATCGGTCCAGTCTTTGAGCTGCTGTAAACTCATATGAGGACAGCCCATGAAACAGAGCTTTGGCTTAGTATTTTTATCTTTCCAAATAACAGGATAGTTATTTTTCACACGCTCAAGTTCTTCGTCGGTGATGATATATTCTTTTGCACCTTCTAACACCAGGTCTTTGCCCTGCTCTTTAGCTTCCGGAGTAAGGTTATCAATATGATAAAGACCAACCGCACCGTTAGACGCAGTAGCAGCACCAAAATCCTTGAGATATGTACACGCTTTCTCGTCTAACTCGTCACCAATCCATTTATCAAGACCGATAACGTACGGAACATCTTCCATCACCTTCATACCGATAGCAGAACCTAAAAGCTGTGCCTCAGGTTTTTTAGTAGTTTCAATTTTAACTACCCATGATGCCTTTCTGCCTTCGTCAGTTAAAAGTCCGAAATACGGAACACATCCTGCTATTGAACCCATAATATCCATGATACCTGAGTTACGGTTGCATCGTGCACCGAGTACTGAGTTTGCGTATACTACTGCTGAGCTTTCTGCCCAACTCAAAATATCGCCTTTTTCAGGTTTATTACCCACTTCATCCATATAGCAGGTGCATGTAAAAGCGTCTTTCTCCATGAGTCCGAGCTTATTGAGCTGGTCTTCGTAGAAATCCTGCTTTGAATACATAAACTTGTTGAATATAAAATTCTGCAAGAAGTTCGCAGGAACGTTTTTATCGAGTGGTCGTGGGTCAACAGAAAAAGTCTGCTTAGAGATAGCTCCTGCTTCTATGAGCTTATCCATCAGCTCATACACAGGGGTAATCATTTTAAGTCCGAATGAAGTTACTAAATGGTTGTGCTTTTCTGTTACGTCAATCATTTTTTCAGCACCGAAAGCCTCACCGTACATAACGAGAGTTTTCATAACCTTAGCCATAACTTCGCCTTGTTTTCCGTCTAAAATCTGCTGTTGTTTTTCAGTTAATATCATAGTTTTACTCCTTTACAGCTTCATACATGTATCCCACGCGCCCCAGATAACAGTTCTTAAATTACCGACCTTGTCTGCATCTCCGATAACGTGAACGTGTCTGCCTTTTTTAGCAATTGGTGCTGGATTATAGCCTACCGACATAATAACCGTATCTGCGTTGATTTTAAATGATTTTCCGTCTTTATCCTTAACTATTACACCATCGTCTGTAATCTCAGTAAGCGATGTTTCAAGATGAACAGGAACATTATTAGTTTCAAAGAAATCTCTGAGATAGCTGGTATTAGCAAGGCACACACCTTTAGTAGTCACAAGATCATCGAGCATCTCAACTATCGTAGGCTTTTTGCCCTGAAGGTAAAGCTCATATGCTATCTCACAACCGGTAAGGCCACCACCTACAACTACTACGTTTTCACCTGCTTTTGAATTATCAAGTAAAAAGTCGATAGCTTCGATAGATTTCTCCACACCTTTTACAGGAATGTTCTTCTTTTTAGCTCCTGTTGCTACGATAATTTCATCGGCATCAAGTGAGCTTACGTCAGTGATGGTTGTATTCATTTTTACGTCAATCGGATATTTTGAAAGCTCGCGGATATACCACGCTATAAGCGCTCTGTCTTTCTCTTTAAATGACGGAGTTGATGCCGCAATAAACACACCGCCTAATTTATCCGTTTTTTCATATAAAGTAACGCTATGACCACGTTTCGCACATAAAATAGCGGCTTCCATACCACCGATACCGCCACCGATTACTGCGATTTTCTTAGCTTTCTTCGCTTTAGTGATTTTGTACTTCTTAGACTGCATTGTCAGAGGGTTTAATGCACAACGTGAAAGTCCCATAGTATCGGTGAGGTCCTGAGTATTAGCGTGACCTTTTGATGAAGAGAAGTTAAAGCATCCGCTGTGACAGCAGATACAAGGTTTTATATCCTCTAATCTGTCCTCAATGAGTTTAGTAATCCACTGAGGGTCTACGAGGAACTGTCTTGCAATACCTACCGCATCGATTTTGCCTTGCTTTACAGCGTCGGCACCGATTTCAGGGTCCATTCTACCGGCACATACAACCGGAATATCAACGAATTTTTTGATATGAGAAACACTTTCGAGGTTGCAGTTTTGAGGCATATACATCGGTGGATGAG
>JAFVVB010000086.1 GCA_017502425.1 Ruminococcus sp.
TAGCGTTGGGAAGTAAAATGCAGAACATTGTAACTCTCAACGACGAAGATGCTAAACGTGCTATAAGAACACTCAAGAAGTTAGATGCAGGTAGAGCTACTTTCCTTCCTATCACTACTATCAAGGGTAGAAAGCTTGACGAAAAAGGCCTTGATGATTGTTACGGATATATTGGTGTTGCATCTGAACTTTGTGAATGTGACGAAAAGTACAATAATATTAAATCTTCACTTTTAGGTAAAATTGTTGTCGTTGAAGATCTTAACTGTGCAGCTACTATCGCTAAAAAATATGGTTACAGATTTATGATCGTTACATTAGACGGACAGGTTATTAATGCCGGTGGTTCATTTACCGGTGGTTCTATGAATAAAAAGTCTGGTCTGTTATCAAGAGAAACAGAAATAGCATCACTAAAGAAAAAGGCTTCTGAATTACTTAAGAAAGCAGAAGATGCTAAAGCTGAATTCGTTAAATCTCAGGAAGCCTATGGTCAATGTGAAGCTCAACTTTTAGGGGCACGTGCTGATTTATCTCTTGCTCAGCAGCAACTTATTAAAGTTCAGACTGAATACACAGCTTGTACTAACGAACTTAATAACCTAAAAGAAACAGTTGCTGATATTAATAATGAGATTAATGATTCTACACATAAAATTGAGAATTATAAAGCAACTCAAAAAGAAGCTAAACTTATTCTTGAACAGTACAGCGCTCAGATTGAGAAGATTGATTCTCAGATAAATACACTTTCAGGTGATAAAGAACTGCTTACTCAAAAGCGTGAAGATTTATCTTCCAAACTTCAGGATATCCGATTACAGATTGTTACTAAGCAAAAGGATATTGAAACATTAAAAGCTGAGATTGAAGTAGCCAAGGTTTCTGGTTCTAATCAGGATTTACACGTTCTTGAACTCAATGCTGAAATTGAAGCTATCATTGAAAATAATGCGAATTTGGAATTAAAAATCAATAACACACAGAATACTATCAATTCACTCAGAGCGAAGGTTAATGAGTCAAACGCATTAATTGAATCAACTAACACTAAACGTGATGAGCTTGAGAAGAGAACAGTTGAACTAAGACAGATTGAGAGAGATAAAAATAGTGAGCGTGAACTTGCGTCTAATGAATACTCTCGATTAGAAGAACGTAAGGTTAACTTACAAAAACAATTCGACGATATTATCGCTAAGTTATGGGACGAATATGAGTTAACCAGATCGGAAGCACAGAAACAAGCTGTTGAGATAGAAGATCTTGTTGCAGCTAAATCAAGACTTGCTCAATTAAAACAGCAGATTAAGTCACTTGGTAATGTTAACGTGTCTGCGATTGAAGAGTATAAAGAAGTATCAGAGCGATATGAGTTTATGAAAACTCAGGTAGCCGATGTGGAAAACTCTAAGAAAGAAATCGAAAGACTCATTAACGATCTTACTAAGCAGATGAAAGAAGTGTTTATCGAATCTTTTGCTGAGATTAACAAGAACTTTACCGCTACTTTTAAAGAGCTTTTTGGCGGTGGTACAGCTTCTTTGGAACTTTCTGATCCTGAAAATATCTTAACAAGTGGTATTGATATTGTTGTACACCCTCCTGGAAAGATTGTAGTGCACTTAGAAGCACTTTCAGGTGGTGAAAAAGCGTTGGTTGCTATTGCGCTTTATTTCGCTATACTTAAAGTAAGACCTGCTCCGTTCTGTGTTATGGACGAGATCGAGGCTGCACTTGACGAAGTTAATGTAGATAGATTTGCACAGTATCTCAGAAATCTTACCGATAGTACTCAGTTTATTCTTATTACTCACAGACGTGGTACTATGGAGGAGGCAGACGTACTATACGGTGTAACTATGCAGAATGAAGGTATTTCGAAATTACTTGAGTTGCGCACAACTGAAGTTGCTGAAAAACTAGGATTAAAAGCTAACTAAACTAAGGAGTAATTATGGGGTTTTTTAATAAGATTAAAGAAGGATTAAAAAAGACCAGAGATGGTTTTGTGGGGCAGATTAATTCAATGCTCAAGTCCTTTACTAAAATAGATGAAGATTTATTTGAAGAGCTTGAAGAGCTACTTGTTATGGCTGATGTCGGTGTTCATACAGCAGAGAATATTTGTGATCAGCTCAGAGCTCAGGCTAAGAGCGAGGGTGTAACAGACCCTAATCAAATTATGACAATGCTCGAAAAATTGACGGCTGATATGCTTAGCGAAGGTAATGAAATGGTACTAAACACAAAGCCTTCTGTTATCTTAGTTATTGGTGTTAATGGCGTTGGTAAAACTACTACCATAGGTAAACTCGCTAATCACTATGTGTCAAGTGGTAAGAAAGTTACTTTAGCTGCTGCTGATACTTTCAGAGCTGCAGCTATTGATCAGCTTCAGGTTTGGGCTGACCGTAGCAAAGCGGATATCGTTAAACAGAACGAAGGGTCCGACCCTGCTGCTGTTGTTTTTGATGCTATATCAAGTGCTAAAGCTAAAGGTAGCGATATCATTATTTGTGATACAGCAGGTAGATTACACAATAAAAAGCATCTGATGGACGAACTTGCTAAAATCAGACGCATTATCGACCGTGAGCTTCCTGATGCTGATAAGGAGTTCTTGTTGGTATTAGATGCCACTACTGGACAAAATGCCGTGAATCAGGCTTTTGAGTTTTCTAAAGCTACCGGTATCACAGGTATAGTTCTCACTAAACTTGATGGTACTGCAAAAGGTGGCGTAGTGTTAGCTATAAAAGAAGGTTTAAAAATCCCTGTTAAATTTATAGGTGTTGGTGAACAAATCGATGATTTACAGCCGTTTGTTGCTGAAGAATTCACCAAAGCTCTTTTTGTTAAGGATTAATTATGAAAACATTTGTTATTGCTACTAATAATAAAAAGAAACTCAACGAAATGGCACGAATACTTTCGCCTTTAGGTATTAATGTTGTTACAGCTAAAGATATCAATATTGATTTAGGTGATGTTGAAGAAAACGGCGCTACTTTTGCTGATAACGCATATATCAAAGCTAAATCTGCTTTTGACTTAGTTGATAGTGAGTACTGCATCGTCGCTGATGACTCGGGACTTTGCGTTGACGCTCTTGGTGGTAAGCCGGGGATATATTCAGCACGCTTTGGTGGCGATGGTCTTAGTGACAGCGATAGGGTAGACCTACTGCTGAATGAGATGGAAGACATTCCTGCTGATAAAAGAGGTGCTCATTTCGCTTGTGCAATATGTGCTATTATGGATGATGGCACCGTTATTACGGCAGAGGGTAAATGCCATGGATATATTGGATTTGAACCTACCGGTGACGGTGGATTTGGTTATGATCCTATATTTATGGTCAATGATAAATCTTTTTCACAGTTGAGTGCGCAGGAAAAAGACGAATGCAGCCATAGAGGGGTTGCGCTCAGAGTTTTTAAAGAAAAACTAGAATCATTTCTGGAGGGAAAACAATGCTAACAAGTAAACAACGTGCTTATTTGAGATCTCTCGCTAATTCTATTGATACTATTCTCATGGTAGGAAAAGGCGGCCTTTCTGATCAGATATAAAAAACTGCTGATGACGCTATTACCGCAAGAGAACTTATCAAAGGTAAGGTGTTAGAATCATGTGAGCTTTCTGTCAGGGAAGTTGCTGATATGATTGCTGATGAAATCAACGCTGATGTAGTTCAGGTGATCGGCTCTAAGTTTGTTCTTTACAAAAAGAACGAAGATGAACCGATTATTGTTCTTCCTAAAGCTAAACGAAATAATTAAATACGTTTATCAATAACTCAGGATAACATGTGGGTGGTTTTATGACACTGGAATATTATAAGGGTATTATTAGGCAGATGATGGGTGAGCGACGATATAATCATTGTATAA
>JAFVVB010000087.1 GCA_017502425.1 Ruminococcus sp.
GGCTGAATGCAAAATCATCGGCGAAGAGAACTCACAGGTACTCTACTTCTTCTATAAAGAGCCTATAAAGAATCAGGTTAAAAACTACATCAGTGACGAAGCTAACAGATCTTCTGTACTCCAGAACATGAAGGGTACTGAGTACAGCGATTACATCACAGAGCTCTCAAAAACTATCGACATCACTGTAAGCAAAGCAGTTTCTAAATACACACCTGAGATGTTCGAAGACTAATTTGCTCTTTTTTGAGTAATAATATTCACACAATCTGAAAAACAGGAAGTGATATTGTGAACAACAGAATCAGAGCATTACTGCTTATCACAGCTTTACTGATAGGTATATTAGGATTTTCTCTCACCGCGTATGCAACTGATACTAACACCGGTGTAGGTGGAGATGGAGCTGTTGAGACTCCGTCATATGACACAGGTGGTTCAGATGCTGGTAACTCAGGAGATGCTGGTAACTCAGGAGATGCTGGTAGCTCAGGAGATGCTGGTAACTCAGGAGATGCTGGCAACTCAGGAAATACAGGTAACTCAGGAAATACAGGTGGCTCGGGAAACACAGGTAACTCGGGAAACACAGGTGGCTCAGGAAACACAGGTGACTCAGGATACACCGATGACACTGACTATGGCACAGGTGACGACTCTTACTACGACGATAGTAACAACTACTACGACGACACCCAGCAGGGTGGTTACGTAGACTCGTACACCGGTGATGACGGTTACTACTACTACGATGAAGACGAAATGGTCAACAACATCGACGAGAACGCCGGTAGCGTGTCCGACTATACTAATCTTTACGAAGCACCTACTGTTGATGAGAAAGAGCTAAAAGAGAGCAAATGGGATAACATCTCCCTCAATACTAAGGAGAATAAATCCGGTACTGCCGACTTCTCTGCTATCAAGAACAACACTTCAAATAGCGATAACGGTGCGTGGATTGTATACACAGGTATCGTCTTGATTGCGCTTTCTCTGCTGGGCATTTTATACTTTATTGTTGCCACAGCTACATATAAGAAAAGACTCAAAGCTTTAATCGCAAGAGACCAGCGACACCGTCGCCGTGAGCGTGATAAACCTATCGATGACTATAACGATATGCTCAACGAATTCACCAGCAGCTACGCTAATACTCCTCAGCGCAAACGCTACGCTGCTAAAAACGAGCTTAGCTACTCTGAAAGAAAACGTAGAAAAGCCGACACAGCGGAAATCGAACTGCCTAGACGTTATCAGTCAAGACATTAATACATAATCAAAGCACCTGCTAGTTTTAGCAGGTGCTTTTTTCTTTACCTATTTACAAATCATCTGAACAGTATGGCGACGTACTGTCCCTCTTCTTCGTTAAAGCAGTTTATGATACCGTCTTCATTTGCGACTTCATCCTGTTTTACGATGATTGAATTCGACGTCAACTCAACGTCTGATGACGAACCGAATTCTCTGCCAACGAGTGCGAAACGCAGTTTAGTAGTAGTGCCGTCCACCACTTCCATCGGCGGATAAAATTTCTGGAAAATGATAGCGAAAGTATACTCTCCGTCCAGTGTAAACGTCTTCTGCCTTGCTCCTGTGCCTGCGTATGACATAACCGTATACGGATTGAGCACAAGTTCTTTTTCCTTTTCAGTCAAATGTATAGTAGTATCAAGAAGATGCTCTCCGAGTTTCTTATCGATAGTCTGATTATCATTCACAAAATCTATTCTTTTTGGTCTGTCCGATGCATTCCATGCACACAGCCCTAAATTTTCAGTAAAAGATGTTGATGCCATAATTCCTCCTTATTCTAAATCATCAATTTCTTCCCACGTTAAGTCATAGTCATCCATAGTCTTAAAAGTTCTGTTTTCTAAGTCAATAGTAGCCCACCTGATGCCGTTAAACACCACCTGCACCTCCAAGTGTGCAGGCATTATTTTTTTGACCTGATTGCGAATCCACGACTTTTGTGCATCGCTGTACTCACCAACTGCATCAACCACCACTATGTAAAGCGACGGATATTCGTGCAGCACATACTCAAGTCCAAAGCTATCAAGTGACTTTCTGATTTTATCAGGTGTGAAACTAGATGCATCTATGCTCTCTCTTAGCTTTAGCATGCTTCGTCTTTTCTCAACGCTCAAATCATCACGCACAGCACCTATCATCAGCTCTTTTTGCTCAAGTCCATACGACGATGCCGTATCGGTAAAGCACTCCAAAATCATTTTATTAAGTGTGTTATTCATTTCATCGATAACCGATGCGTAAGCTTTTATTTCACACATTACTTCGGTGCCCGAAAAATTATACAGGAAAAGCTTTCCTAAGACACCGCTCATTCTTTCATATGAACCCTTCATCAGCTTTTCTCCCTGATAGTAATTTCTTCAACACTGCAATACTCTCTGTACGACGGATATGTATCAGCACAGAAAGCATCGTTAAAGTCGTAGTTTTTCACACCCTGAGTGTGGTAGATGACATCTCCCACATCACACAAAAGCGCAGGTTTTGCGACACCGAGCGAATCTATGTACTCGGTTATTTTTTCTTTTACTACGCTACTCACCAATTCAAAGCTGTAACCGTTTTCCACCTCTAGCGTAAAAACATATTGAACCTTTTTATCAAAGGCGTAAAGAACCTCGATATCGACATTGAGCTCTCTGTTTTCATCTAAAAGTGTCTGCACCTGTTCGATGTGGTCTTTATTAACTTTAGCATCACCTTTACCGCATACATAAACGTTTAAAGTCCCCGGACCTCTAACCTTTGACACTACCGATGCGCTATACACTCCGTTTATCGATTCCGCTAAACGCTTATAGTACACCTCGTTTGTACCATTTGATATATCCTGATAGCTGTAAAGAATTCTCTCTCGTAACTCCTCGTCACTCTCTGCATCAATTCCGCCTTTAAAGGCTTTTTCGTTACTGACACTGCTCACAAAAAGCGGTGGAGTGACCATTACCGTAACTGTCTTTTCTCTTACGTTGTATGATGCACCACCCATAACAGCCGTACACGGCACAGTAGCCGCTACCGCACCTGCTTTAATAGTAACTGTGTAATCGGTAGTAAACTCTCTTGGGTTTTCCGAAACAGTAGCAACTACCGTACCTGCTTCTATCACAGTATCGGTAGTAAGCGACTGAGCAAGCCTAAACGTCACCTCACCTACTGCTTTTTGTGCTTCTTTTCTATTAAGTCCTCTTTCGAGTGCGTGTTTATCAAGATAGTCATTTGATGCTGTGAGCACGAACATCTGGTTCTTGATAAACTCTACGGCGGCTTTAGTGTTTAAAAGCTCGCCTGCTAAAAGCTTCATTCTTATCATAATATCTGACTGCTCGTTTATCGAGTGGCCTGACAGCGATTCGTATCTTTCAACCATCGTGTTTAATATTTCGTTATAAGTCTCCATCGATTATCACCTCCGTATCGGCGCTTTCATCACCGCATATCACTTTTATTTTCACTTTGTATTTACTGCCTGCTTTTTCGATATCCGTAACTTTTATATCACTAAGAGGTATATCAACGCACGCTTCTTTGAAAATCATTTCTATCCTCTGATTTAATAGCTCGTCCGATAAATCGAGTGCGATTTCATCCCTGCCTAAGCTTGTGTCATATACAAAAGCGCCTTTTTCTACTGTACACGCAATTCTCACTCTCTGAGCAATTTCTTCTATGCCATCTATATAAACTGTGTCGTTGCACTTAGAAAGAGCGATATCATAGTTTTCGATTTTTATATCCACTACTCTACCACCTTTCCGTTAATAAGCACTTCTCCGCTGTTTTTGAGCACAATAGAAGCACCACCTTTTGAAAACAGCATCAGTTCACCTTCTTCTAAGGTGGCATTACCGCTAAGCACCCCAAGACACACAGCCCCAGAATCAAGCGGCAACACCACTGATTTTTCATTTATCGGAGGAACATACACTATACCGTATGGTGCTACAATAGGTGCGTCTCTATGAAAAAGTGATGCACTCACCGACACCGTTTTAGTGTCTGATGATGTCACATCACCACAGCTTGGTTGTGCGCTCTGAAAAGTATTATTCGTCACATATTCTTGCAGCCACATTTTATACTTCCTTCCTGTATAACGTAATCTTGGTTGTTTCTTTTTTATCAGTCAGGCTGTAACTGAGCTTGCTTATATAAAGGTCTTCAAGATCACCACATATACTACCCTTTACCTTTGCGTTACAGCCGAAAATATCAAGGTATCTGCCCGCACACTCAAGCATTACAAAATACGACTTTTTCTTAGAATTTTCTATCATTCTTTTAGCGTATGACGCAGGAGTTTCTGTCAGCACAGCGTTTAA
>JAFVVB010000088.1 GCA_017502425.1 Ruminococcus sp.
TGGTCAATCCGAGTATATCAGGAGGATATACAGGAGGTTATTCCGGAGGATTGTCGAGTAACTGTGCAAAATGCAACGGAGAAGGAATTGTACTATGTATATCCTGTAATGGTACAGGAGGCTTGCCAGATACGAAGTATGCTTCGGATTATAATGGTACCGGAATGGGAATGTATCAGACAACCCAGAAATGCTTAGGATGTAATGGTACCGGAACACACGATTGTCCTTTTTGTTAATATGATATTGGTGATATAATATGAGTATCATATGAACTATCAAATGCATTTATAGGATTTTAAAAATGAAATGATAAAAACTGCTTGCATTATTATTAGTGCAAGCAGTTTTGTTTTGATATTTGTGTTTGCACCGTTTTGTGTACGCTTTTACTATCGAGTAATCGTACACGCTGTTTGTCGTTTGAAATAGCGTGAAGACTTTTTTCTCACTTCGTTTAGTCAGACTCAAAAGAGAAAATATTAAGGTTTTGTTAAATTATGTGAAAACGGGTTGCAATATATAGTAGGTTGTGTTAAAATGCCGGAAGATTAATTGAAACGAGGTGAAACCATGGACGACAGTAGTAGAAGTAGTACGACTAATGTGTTCTTATATCGTGATATAGCGGACTGCTACGTGTTGTCTGCGGTTTAGTTGCGTTTTTTTATAGCGATATAGTAGAACCATTGTCTGTGCATTCGCTTTGCTACACTGATTTTTCGCAGGTGTGATTGATGACGGGCAGTGGTATTTTTGCGCCCTTTTTCAGGTGTATCACACATTGCAAATACTTAAAAATGTGTAAAGGGGGCACTTACGATGATCAAAGTGTTAAGAAGAGGTGGCTTATTTGCCACAGTAGTATCAGAGAATTTTAAAAAGGTTTCTGCACCAAGTGTGCAAAATAAAGAGAATAATCAAAAAGATTTATGCGAACCGATTTCTAAAGGAGTATCAAAAAGACTTCCGTGGCTCATTATTTTACTATTTATGGGAACTGGAGTTTCCGCTGTGGTCGGTGTGTTTGAGTCAATCGTGGTACAGCTACCTGTTATTATGTGCTTTCAGTCTTTGATACTGGATATGGCAGGAAACGTAGGCACTCAGTCACTCGCGGTTGCAATAAGAGTTCTGATGGACGAAAAAGTGGACGCACGCAGTAAACTGGTATTAGTGCTTAAAGAATGCTACATAGGTATTATCAACGGAGCGATTCTGGGTATTTTATCGTTTATTACTATCGGAGCTTATCTGTGTATAAAAGGTAATAGTGCATCGTTTTCTTTTTCGGTTTCGGGTTGTCTCGGAATAGCTATGGTTGTGGCGATGGCTATATCTTCCTTTGCGGGAACTATTATACCGGTTGCTTTTCAGAAGTTCGGTGTGGACCCTGCGGTGGCATCAGGTCCGCTTATTACTACCATTAACGATATGGTGGCTGTGGTCACATATTACGGACTTTCATGGCTACTGCTTTTACATATAATGCACCTTGGATAAAGATACGATATAAAAATATTTGTTGAATATTGACAAATAACAAAGTTGATGTTATGATTTTTTTGCAAATATTTTATATAAGGAAGGGTGTATAATATTGGCAAAAACAACTAATTGTGCATTTTGCGGTAAAGAATTGAAAAAAGGCTTATTTAAAGGCGAAGATATGTTGATTGACTGTGGTGGAGGTACTTTACTCACTTGTTGTAAAGACTGCTACGCTGAGTACGGTGAGCTTCAAGATGTCAGAAAAGACAGATTTGGCACAAAGCTGATTAATATGAAAAGAGCTAAACGAATCAAGAAGCTCTCCGAGGCAGAAATAGCCAAGATGTATACTAACTATATAGACGAAGAGCGTAAGCAGACTCAGAAATGTCTTGAGGCATTTGTGAGTGAAACAGTAGGCATATTTACACTTACTCAAAACGGACTTTTCTCAGTTCGTGAGTTTGCGACAGATTTTCTTAATTCAGACATTGGCGCAAAAGATATGATAAAAAGTTTAGATAAGGCGCAGTACACTGCGTGTTTGTACTTTGATAAAAACGATATCACAAAAATTGAATATGCGAAGGTCGGTATGTCAAGCCCGTTAGGATTGTTTGCACAAGCATATTCCTTTGCAATTCGTTTGAATGATGAAGCAGTGATTACATATAAACCTTGCATTACAAGAATTGCTATGGTCGGAAGAGGCTTTATATTTGGTTATCAAAGAAATGCGGAAGCAAAACTTGTAGACCAACTTAATTACATCAAGAAGAAAATTGGTTCAGACTTACCGATTGTAAAAGTGAAAAAGATTTAGGGGATTAATATGAAAAGAGAAGCAAGAGGTAGATTGATAAAAGATGTAATTTTAGCAGTAGTTGCGTGGTTGATTTTTGGTTTACTATTATCTTCTATTGGAGAATTGGGTGGAGTAGGCTTCATCGTTTCAATTTTCCTTGCAGGTGTTCCATTCGGTTGGAGATGGATGTCAAAAATATTTGTTGCACTTTCATTCACAACCATTATGATAAAGTTAATTTTATCAATGGTACTTGGTTGGCTTGCAATATTTGTTGTATTAATAAAGGATGTTATTGACTATTTATCTGCTGAATACTAATAAAAAAACTGCTCGCACTTTTTTGTGTGGGCAGTTTCTTATTTTATAAAAGCACGTGGTTTTGTGTTAACTTAAAATAAAGCACGGGTTTTATGATTTATCTGTTGTTTTGCATATCATTTTACCTTCAACGTCGGTGTAGTATTCGCCTTGTGGTAAAAGCTTACTGATAGGAACAATTTTATATCCTTTTGAATGTATCATTTCTATTATGAGTGGCAGTGCTTCGGGTGTGTTTTTTGCTCCGTTATGTAACAGTATGATTGAGCCTTCGCAAAGTTTACTTTCGATACGACTAACCATATCCTGTGGACTAGGGTCTTTCCAGTCGAGAGAATCGATATTCCATTGAGTACAGTACATATCAAGGCTGTTGCAAACTTCAACTACCGAGTTGTCATATTCACCGTACGGCGGTCTGAATAGCGTGACGTCTTTTCCTGTGATAGCTTTGATTTTTTCGTTACAGTTTTTTATTTCGCTAAGCTGCTGCGTTTTGGAAATCTGAGTAAGATGAGCGTGGGTGTCGGAGTGGTTTCCAATATCGTGTCCGCGATTTGCAATCTCTTTTACGGAGGCTTGATATTTATCAACCCATGCTCCTACTAAAAAGAATGTTGTTTTCACCTTGTGCTCATCTAATATATCAAGAAGCGTTTTTGTTTGCTCATTACCCCACGCGGCATCAAATGAAATAGAACATACCTTTTCTTTAGTGTCAACGTAATATATAGGAATCAGCCGTTTTTCTGATGCGGTCTGGATAGCCTGAGTAGCTGTCGATGTCGCTACTGTGAATGCGATAGCGCCTATTAATATACACGCCAGAATGCATATAAGACCTCTTTTGGTGATAGTGTAAATACGCATAAAAATCCCCCCTGTAAAGCATATGCTCACAGGGGGTGTTTTAGACTTTATTAGTGTCAGTTTTCGATAGACCATGTGATGCCGTCTTTTGAGTCTTTTACTACTACGTGCATAGCAGAAAGTTCATCACGGATAGCATCGGCAGTAGCCCAGTCTTTTTCTGCTCTTGCCTTGGTGCGCTTAGCTATGAGCTCCTCGATTTTAGCAACGTCAACGTCTGAAGTCTTAGCTTCGTTTTCAGCCTTGATTTTCTTAGCCTCTTCGATGAGATTGAGACTCAGTACTTTATCAAAGTCAGCGATGAGGTAGAGCTTAGTAGCATCGTTTACTTTAGCTTTTAATACATCGTAGACGCTTGTAAGACCTAAGGATGTATTGAGGTCGTTATCCATATTTTCCTTAAATTTAGCGATGTAATCGCTCGCTATATCCATATCAACATCGCCGTCATCGTTAAGATTTGCAATACGTGAAACGAGTTTGTTGTAAGCGGTTACTGTATTATCAAGGATATCAAAATCAAACATCAGAGGTTTTCTGTAATGTGACTGTAAACAGAACATTCTGTATGCAAGTGGATTATAACCCTTTTCTTCAAGAAGAGAAACAGTTAAGAATTCTCCCTTTGATTTACTCATTTTACCTCTGCGGTCTAAAAGATGCAGAACATGGAACCAGTATTTGCACCACTGGTGACCGAGATATGCCTCAGACTGAGCAATTTCGTTAGTGTGGTGAGGGAATGCGTTGTCAACACCGCCACAGTGAATGTCGCAGTATTCTCCTAAATGCTTGATGGAAATAGAACTGCATTCAATGTGCCAACCAGGATATCCAACACCCCACGGTGAATCCCACTTGAGCTCCTGGTCATCAAATTTAGATTTAGTGAACCAGAGCACGAAGTCGGTTTTATTTCTTTTTGCGAGGT
This sequence comes from Ruminococcus sp., assembly GCA_017502425.1. GTDB lineage: Bacteria > Bacillota > Clostridia > Oscillospirales > Acutalibacteraceae > Ruminococcoides. The sequence continues at coordinate 4,419 of JAFVVB010000088.1, forward strand.
CTTCTTCAACGTCATCACGCACGCCAATTTCGAGGTCTTCCTCTTTCTGGTTGCCGAAAACGTAGTATTTGTCGAGTTTTGATGTATCAAAATACACGTTGCCTTCGCTGATATATGCGTAATCTTTTTCAAGCAGTACGCTTACCATATTGATGAATTCTTCGATACAGTTAGTAGCAGGCTCAACTACGTCAGGTGTTTTGATGTTGAGCTTTTTGCAGTCTTCAAAGAAAGCATCAGTGTAGAATTTTGCAATTTCGAGAACGGTTTTCTTCTCACGTTTTGCACCTTTGAGCATCTTATCTTCGCCTGTGTCAGCGTCTGAGCTGAGGTGTCCGACGTCGGTGATGTTCATAACTCTTGTTACGTCATAACCGCTGTAACGCAGGTATTTTTCGAGTACATCCTCCATGATATATGTGCGAAGGTTTCCGATATGAGCGTAATGATATACAGTAGGACCGCATGTATACATACGTACACGGTTGCCTTCAAATGGTACAAATTCCTGTTTTTCGTTTCCTAAAGTGTTGTAGAGAATCATTGTCTTTCCTCCAGTTTCTTTTTGAGATCATTGATCTGTATCTGCATTTTACACAGTTCTTGTGCGACAGGGTCGCTGTAATGGATCTGGTCGAGATAATCAAGTTTTTCGCCGTTGATTTTAACGACTCTGGCAGGTACACCGACCGCAGTAGCATTATCAGGAACTTCGGTGAGCACCACAGCACCTGCGGCAATTCGCGCATTATCACCGACTCTGAATGGACCGAGCACCTTGGCACCTGAACCCACCAGTACGTTGTTACCGAGAGTAGGGTGACGCTTTCCGTGTTCTTTACCGGTACCACCTAAGGTTACGTTCTGATATAAAGTGCAGTTATCACCGATGATGGTAGTCTCACCGATAACAACACCCATACCGTGGTCAATGAAAAGACCTTTGCCGATAGTTGCACCCGGATGAATTTCAACGCCTGTTTTATGTCTACTACGCTGAGAAATCCATCTGGCTATGAATTTCATATTGTGTCTGTAAAACCAGTTAGCGCGACGATAACTTCTGACCGCTTTATAACCCGAGTAGAGGAAGAATACCTCGAGCTTGGTTCTTGCGGCAGGGTCACGCTCCATAACGGAGTTCAAATCCGCTATTAAAGTCTTGAACATATATATTCTCCTTGATTACTGAAGATGAAAAGGTAGAGAAAACAAAAAATGCGCCATCCCGAAAGGGACGACGCAGTCGTGGTTCCACCCAGATTCAGTTAGCAAAACTCAAAATTTGCTAACCCTTTATGCTCTATAACGGAAGCGACCGTGTGAGGATACTGAATTTCCCCTCACAAGCTCACAGGTGCATTTCACAAAACATTAGCCAAAGGAAATTCCAGCATACATTCCTCTCTCTGGTGGTGTCAGCTAAGTTACTTCTCCTGCTCAACGCCTTTATATATCATTAGTATTATATACATTTATTAATTAAATTGCAATAGCTTACATTTCGCTTATTGCATCTTTGTTATCAAGAACATATTTCAAACCGGAAATGATAGTGAAAACTACGGATACCCACAGCATTGCTTCGCCAATATAGAAGAATATGCCCTCTAAGAATGTGTATTTTAAATACGCCCACATTTGCTCAAGCGGAATTTGGAGATGAGAAGTCATAAACTCGATAACTTCAAGTATCAACTGCATGAAGAAAACTCCGACGATTGCTATAATCTGGGAGACTGTTTTAGCTTTGCCCCACATATTAGCGGCAACAACCTTGCCACTCGATGCAGCAGAAAGTCTGATGGATGTGACAACAAACTCTCTGAAAAGCACCACAATCAGTATGATAGGGTCGCACAGTCCCTTTGATAAAAAGCATACTAAAGCAGAAATGACAAGAATTTTGTCAGCTATCGGGTCAGCAAATTTACCGAAATTAGTGATTAAATTACGTTCTCTGGCGATTTTTCCGTCAAAGTAGTCGGTGAGTGATGCGGCACCGAAAATCAGTCCTGCGATAGTCATATGAAACCATATGCCGTCCAAAAGCATAAACGCTACCATAAATGGTACGAGTAAAATACGCATTACGGTTAATTTATTAGGTAAATTCATATTAAGCCTCCATTTCTCCCACTAAATCGCAGTCGAGATAGTCGGTGACAGTGACTTTTACGATATCGCCACTTCTAGGTTTATCACCGTTAATAGTAAAGAAAACGCACGGGTCAACTTCAGGTGCATCAGATGCACTTCGACCGAAGTAACACTCAGCGTAACGGTCAAAACCCTCAACCAGAACATCTATGGTTTTGCCGATATATTTTTCGCAGTTGTTCTGCATGATAATAGCCTGCTGTTCATTGATGATTCTGGAGCGTTCTGCTTTTATGTCTTCATCAATCTGATTACTCATCAGCGATGCTTTAGTATCCTCTTCCAAAGAGTAAGCAAAACATCCCATACGCTCAAATTTCATATCTTCAACAAACTGAGAAAGTTCAGTAAACTGCTCGTCTGTTTCACCCGGAAAACCTGCGATGAAAGTAGTACGCAGAGTGATTTGAGGGATTTCCTTGCGGATTTTTTCGATGAGTTTAGTGAGCGTTTCTTTATCACCTTTGCGGTTCATATTTTGTAATACTTCACCGTTACAGTGTTGCAAAGGTATATCGATATATTTAACGATTTTTTCTTCGTTTTTAATGGTTTTTATCAGTTCGTCTGTGATTCTGTCCGGATAGCAGTACATGATACGAACCCACTCTAAGTTTTCAATTTTACATAACTCTTTGAGAAGCTCAGGTAGCATAAGTTTGCCGTAGATATCCTCACCATAGCGAGTGGTATCCTGAGCGATGACGTTGAGCTCTTTAACGCCGTTATTTACTAAGTGCTTAGCTTCTTCAATAATATTTTCCATCTTTCGGGAACGGAAATGTCCTCTGATAAGCGGAATAGCACAGTATGTACAGCAGTTGTCACATCCGTCTGCTACACGAAGGTAGGCGTAGTGGGATAAAGTAGACTGCACACGCTTTCCATCAAGTGGCATAAGAGAAACATCAGGGAAACTTTCTACAATTTCTCCGTCGAGCGATTTAGAAATAGCGTCGCAAATGTCGCCGTTAGCACCCAGTCCTATAACAACATCAGCCTCAGGAATGAGTGTACGGATTTCTTCTGCGTATCTTTGCGCTAGACAACCGGTAACTATAATTTTCTTAATTTTTCCTTCTTCTTTGAGTTTAGAAAGCTCTAAAATTTCGTCGATGCTCTCACGTTTTGCGGATTCAATGAAGCCACATGTGTTGATTACGGCGATATCTGCCTGAGCAGCGTCTTCAATAAGGCGATATCCGCCTTCTCTGACTTTGCTCATCATCATTTCGCAGTCAACTCTGTTTTTAGCACATCCCAAAGAAACAAAACCAACAGTAATAGACATTTCTTTCTCCAGTAATTTATTCGTAGTATTGCGCCTCATCGTACTCGATGAGTACGCTTTTTATATCTGAGTAGCTGTACCCCAGTCGCATCAGTCCGTTTACACATCTTCTGCGACCTTTTTCATCAAATAGATTTTTTAAGTACTTTTTTTCTATGATAGCTCTCAGATTATCATCGGTATCACACTCAATCATATCAACAGTATCTTCAGCCAGATATTTATCGATACCTTTTTCTATCAGCTTTCTTTTTGCGCCAGTCTTAGACAGCCTTTTTATAAAAAGCAGGTCGTGAGCGTATCGGCGGGCAAAATTCTCGTCGTTAACAAGTCCTAACTCACACAGTCGCTCTACTGCCTTTACAGCAGCATCGTAGCTTGAGTGTTTAGCGACTTTATCGATAAGCTCTTTTTTTGAGTGATCTCGATATGAAATAAGCCACATAGCTTTATCTTTAGCACGTTTGATATTTGAAGCGTCAATGACTTCTTTGAGTTTATCGTCATCTATCTGGACTCCGACGTCCATACGGTGAGATATAAGCACTTCTGTGTCAAGTTTTAGCGCAAATTCACCATCGATATACAATGCTGAAAGCCCCTTTTTTTTAGGCTCGATAGCGGTGATAGTCATTAGTCTTCAACCAGAATATCAATGTTTGATTTAGAGCTTTTTGCAGCCGCCTTCTGAGTTTCTTTAGCAGCAGGTTTAGCAGGTGTTACTAAAGTAGCTTTAGCCGGCTTTTTTACACGGGTGCTGAGTTTATCAACATTTTGCCACAATAAAGTCTCGATTTCATTTCTTAACTCATCGTTATTCTCGAGCATCTCTTTAACATTGTCGCGGCCCTGACCGAGTCTTGTCTCACCGAAATTAAACCATGCGCCTGATTTCTGGACTACATCAGCTTTAACAGCAAGGTCTAAAAGTTCGCCTGTACGTGAGATACCCTTGCCGTACATAATATCGAATTCCGCCTCTTTAAATGGAGGTGAGATTTTATTTTTAACAACCTTTGCTCTGGTACGTGAACCAATCATTTCGCCGTTTTGCTTTAATGTTTCGATTCTTCTGATATCTATACGTACTGAGCTGTAAAATTTCAGTGCTCTACCACCAGGAGTAACCTCAGGGTTGCCGTAGATAACGCCGACTTTTTCTCTAAGCTGGTTAATGAAAATAGCTACGCAGTTGGATTTAGAAATAGCACCTGCGAGCTTTCTTAATGCCTGTGACATAAGACGAGCCTGAAGACCAACGTGTGAGTCACCCATCTCGCCTTCGATTTCAGCCTTAGGTACGAGAGCAGCAACAGAGTCGATAACGATAACGTCGATGGCACCGGAGCGAATAAGCGCTTCGGCGATTTCGAGTGCGTCCTCACCTGTGTCAGGCTGTGAAACTAAAAGTGAATCTACATCTACACCTAAAGCCTGTGCATATACAGGGTCAAGTGCGTGCTCAACGTCGATAAAAGCAACGTTACCGCCGTCTTTCTGACCCTCAGCGATACAATGTAAAGAAAGGGTAGTTTTACCTGAACTTTCTGGTCCGTAAATCTCAATAATTCTGCCACGTGGCAAACCACCGATACCTAAAGCGATATCAAGTGAAAGTGAACCTGTGGATACGTGACCAACATTTAAAGCGGAATCCTGACCCAGACGCATAACAGCGCCTTTACCGAATTGTTTTTCAATCTGACCTAAAGCGGTCTGCAAAGCCTTATTCTTATCAATAGCCATATTAATCTCCTTTTGGCAAAGCCAGAGTTTTATTACGTAACGATTATACTACATAATCAGTGTGAATTCAACAATTTTCGAAAATATGTTCTAATTGTAACTAATATTACGGTTTGTAAATAGCGCTGACAGCACGCACGGTATCGCCTAAATCAAGGTACCCCTTAATATCGGTAAAAGAGGCGTTTTCGAGTAACTTCTTAATAAATTCGAACTGTCCTTCGCCTATTTCAAAAGCAATATGACCGCCGAAAGTAAGTTTTTTTGCGTAAAAATTGATGATACCTCTATAAAAATCGTATCCGTCCTCGCCACCATCAAGAGCAAGTTTTGGTTCAAACTGAACTTCTTTTTGCAACGAATTGATTTCATCGCTGATGATATACGGCGGGTTTGATACGATAAGGTCGATGCTATCATCTTCAAAGTCATCAGCGCATGCATAAAGGTCGCTTTTGATAGTGTTAACTGTAACCTGATTATCTTCGCAGTTTTTTCTCAGATAATCGTATGCGATATCACTTTTTTCCACAGCGCTGACGATAGAGTGGGGGAATTGCTTTTTGATAGTTACGGCGATAATACCCGAACCGCTGCATAAATCGATTATATTAGCGTTCTTTTTATCTTTTAGTATGTCAATGCATGCATTCACTAAAACTTCGGTGTCGTCACGCGGAATGAGCACACCTTCTGATACTTTGAAGGTGTTGCCCATAAAGTACCATTTTCCAATGATGTATTGGATAGGTTTATGTGTTTTTCTTTGCTCAATACAATCTTTGAGTTTTTCAAAATCCTTTACTTTGATCTCTTTATCGCCATAAACCGCGATATCGGTTCGTGACATAGAGAAGATGTGTTCAAAAAGATATATAGCATCAAAGGCGGGGTTATCAACACCCGCCTTTTTAAGTTCTGATTTAGTAAAACTAAAAGCTTCTTTAATGTTCATTATTTATCACAGCAATTAGAAATAATGTCGGAGCCGTCATCAGGGATAACAGCAGTCATAGCTTTAATAGCAACCTCAATCATTTTATCATCAGGCTCTTTTGTGGTGATGTGCTGAGCCCATACACCCGGTTTAGCGAGTATACGAGTGAGTTTGTTATCGTGTTTTCCACAGAATTTGATAGCTTCGTATCCGATGCCTATCATAAGTGGTAAAAGTAAAAGCTTGAATACTGGTCTTAATATGCTGATACCAAATGGTGTAGCTGGAATGAAAAGACCTAAAATGATGCCGACTAAAAGTGTGATAACTAAAAAGCTGGTGCCACATCGTGGATGAAATCTGCTCTGTTTTCTGATATTTTCAACAGTAAGCTCTTCGCCTGCTTCGTAGCAGAAGATTGTTTTATGTTCTGCACCATGATACATAAATACACGTTTCATTTCTTCCATGCGTGCACATAAAATAACGTAGCCTAAGAATAAAACGATTTTAAGCACACCTTCAAAAACCGATTTGATGAAAACCACTTCTTTGATAGAAGGTATAGCCAAAGCTAATAAATCGTATAAAAATGATGGTAAAAAGAAGAAGAGTCCCAGTGCTAGCGCAACACCCAGTACAGTAGCGATAACCATGATGACATTCATCAGATTATCGCCTAATTTTTCGGTGAGCCATTTTTCAAATTTAGAAGGTTCTTCCTCTTCAATTTCGCCTGCTTCGAGTGCTTTATCGGCTGAAATAGCGAGTGATTTATAGCTAAGACGCATAGAATCTATGATGCCTGTGATTCCTCGAATGAGAGGGAGTCTGAAAAATTTAGATTTAGATGCGAGCGTGGTCATATTTATATCTTCTGTATAAATGTCGTTTTCGCCGGTTCTGACCGCGATAGTGGTGCGTTTAGGACCACGCATCATAATACCTTCAATAAGAGCGCTTCCTCCTATTGAGGTGATTTTTCTTTCTTTAATATCTGCCATAGTTTAATCCTTTTTAATACTATTTTTTTCCGCAATAACAGGAGGCTTTAGAATATTAGCCTCGTCTACCTCTTCATCCTGATTTTTATATGTAGGTAGGCTGATAGTAACGGTGGTTCCGACTTCAAGGCTTGAATCGATGTCGAGAGTACCGTCGTGGAGTTTGATAATCTCGTCAGCAACCGCTAGTCCGATTCCGGAGCCGTTAACTTTCTGGTTAGCTTTATAGAATTTATCCTTGATTTTAGGAATATCGTCCTGAGAAATACCGCAACCGTTATCAGCTACGATGATTTTAATCATATCCTCTTTGAAATCCTGATAAACCTGAACGCCGACCATACCGCCTTCAGGGGTATATTTAAGTGCATTATCAAGTACATTGATGAATACCTGCTTGAGTCTGTTTCTGTCGCCGTAAACTGGAGGCATTGTTTCCGGTTCGTCGTAAAGCAGGTGTTTGCCTTCGGATAGTGCACGTTCTTTAAACATATATACCGCTTCGTCGACTTCAGCGAGTATATCCATTTTGAGTTTTTGCATAGTGAGTCTGCCTGACTGGAGTTTAGAGAAGTCTAGAAGTTCTTCTACGATTCCCGTCAGTCGTGAGCTTTCATTAACGATAACCGACATACCCTTTTCGAGGGTGATTCTGTCAGGAACACCATACTGCATGGTTTCCGCCCAACCTTTGATAGCAGTAAGAGGGGTTCTCAGTTCGTGGGATACACGAGAGATAAAATCGTTTTTCAGTTTTTCGGAAGCGTCGAGCTCCTTAGCCATATCGTTGATAGAGTCGCTGAGTTCACCGATTTCGTCATCGTACATTTTAGTAAGTTTAGCGCTGAAGTCACCCTGAGCGATTCGTTTAGCGGTTTTGCTCATTTCTCTGACAGGTTTAACGATTGAACGGATAAAATAGCTTCCTGAAAAAGCAACACACGCGATAATAATAATGCCGACGAATGCCGCTATCAGCGTAACGATAAAAGTGTGAAGGTTAGCTTTTCGAAGTGACACAACATAGCGGATAGCACCGACGCTTGTGCCCTTTGAGTTTCGTATTACGTGGGTGGTAGCCATAGCTTTTTCACCTGAGCTTAGCTTTCCTGTCCACATAGCAACCGAGTCGTCATCCTTAAGTGCCGCCTCGTAGTCAGGAATTTCGATTTTTTCATCAGGCTCAAAACCCGTGGAAGCCATAGTGATTCTGCCACTTGCGTTGATGACCATGAGCTCCATACTTTCCTTGTGCTCAAAATCTTCTACGTACTTAGTAGCGGTGTTCTGAAAATCAGCGGTGTTTTCGCATTTGTATCCCGGGAAAACTGCCGATAGCTCGTTGTTACGATTGAGTAGTGCCTGCTCAATAGACGAGTAGCAAAGGGATTGCATCAGAACGCTCAGGCATACTATGAGTAATGTTATTACAGCGATGATGACACCGAATGTGTTGATTATCCATCGCTTTGTGATACCTTTGAACATTCTGCTCCCTCCTCTCAATCAAAGTGTACAGTCAAAATGCAAAAGGTTATAGTGTATCAGATTATGTGTCCCATTTATAACCGAGACCCCATACAGTAACGATGTATTTAGGGTTAGATGGTTCGTCTTCAACTTTCATTCTCAGACGTCTGATGTTAACGTCAACGATTTTTTCCTCGCCGACATATGCTTCGCCCCATACGTGGTTGAGAATATCAGTACGGTCAAGAGCTACACCAGGGTTGGAGAAGAAGTACTCCATAATCTGGAATTCAACCTGAGTGAGTTCAATCATCTTACCGTTCTTCATCAAAGCACGGTTTCTGAGATTCAATGTGAAGATACCGGATTTGAGCTCTTCTTTGAAGTTGTTTTCTGCTCTCTGTTCAGCGAGTGCTACTCTACGATAAAGTGCATCAACACGTGCTGTGAGCTCAGAAGGTGAGAATGGTTTAGTGATGTAGTCATCGGCACCGAGCATAAGACCGGTTACTTTATCCATCTCCTGAGTTTTAGCGCTGAGCATAATAATACCGATACCGCTGTTTTTATTACGCAGTTCTTTACA
>JAFVVB010000011.1 GCA_017502425.1 Ruminococcus sp.
ATTTATTGTTTCGTAGTACTCCCGTTGGTTCGATAGTATCTTTGTGTGTATATACACTTTGAACAATTCCTATTCCTAAAAGTACTGAAAGAATCGATGTACCACCGCTACTAAAAAACGGAAGTGTAATACCAATAACGGGTATTAATCCCAACACCATTCCTACATTGATAACGGTTTGAGTAGCTATCATAGAAAATACGCCGATGCAAAGAAATTTTCCGACATCATCTCTTGATATACTTGCGTTGATTATTATTTTAATAAGTATCAGTAGCAGTATAGTGAGCAGGAGAATGCATCCTATAAAACCGAGTTCTTCTCCTGCAACAGTGAGGATAAAGTCATTTTCCTGTTCAGGAACAATTCCAGATGCGACTCTCGCTCCGTTACCAAGACCGTATCCTTTTAGACCACCTGATGCTATCGATATTTTACCCTGATATTGCTGCCAACCGTAGTTAGTCATTGCGTTACCGTCAATATCAAAAATGGCTTTGAATCTATTTTTATGCTCATCGTTAAGAATATAGTTCCAAATCAACGGTATCGCTGTTAAAGTAAGTAAAAGCATAATAAGGAAATATCTTGCCTGTACGCCACCTACGAACATCATGATAACAAACATAAATACAAACACAAGAGCTGTACCGTCATCACCTTGCATGTGAACTAATATAACAGGGACGCTGAAATGAAGCACTAAAGAAATGACACCGATAAGCGAGTGTATCTTTCCGTTTGAATTCAGAACCTGCAAATGCTTTGAAAACGTAATAATAAATATAATCTTAACAATCTCAGAAGGTTGAAATGAGAAACCACCGGGCAGACTAATCCATGCGGTATCATCAGTACCTGCTACGTTAATACCGATAAATAATACTATAACCAGTAAGATGATTCCGATAATCGAAAAGGTCAGCCAGGCTTTCAGTAGATATTCATAATCAATCACAGAAATCGTAATAGCTGCAACATAACCAAGTACTACCGCTATAATCTGGGATTGTAGATAATTATAATCGCTTGTACGTTGCATACTGCTGATTAAAAGCATGCTGTATGCTACTGCGATAATCGTCAGAAGCCAAAGTATTTTATCAGTTTTAGAAAAGAAGTTTTTAATAGATTTTACGAATGTATCCAATACTGCACCATCCATAACATAAATTATGTATGTATTATATTAGAATAATCTGTATATATCAAGGGTTTTAACATAGATGTAATTTATAAAACAAATATTGATATTTTTCTAAATAGAAATATTATCCGTATATGATGTGATAAAATAATACGGTAGAAAAATAGAAAGTGTATAATTATGATAAGAATTGTATCTAAAAGTGTAAAAGAGACAGAAGAAATCGGCAAGAAAATATCTTCTGTACTAAAAGGAAACGAAGTTATAGCAATGTTCGGTGGTTTGGGCGCAGGTAAGACCGCTTTCACACGAGGATTATCTTACGGTCTGGGTTTTGAGTACGGTGTATCCAGCCCTACATTTGCTATCGTTAACGAGTATAACGCAAAATTCAACATATATCATTTTGATATGTATAGAATAACCTGTGAAGAAGATTTATACTCAACTGGATATTACGATTACATTGACAATGGAGTATTGGTCATCGAGTGGAGTGAAAACATTGAGTATGCACTTGATGATAATGCTATCAGAATTACTATCGAACACGGCAATGATGAAAACATTCGAATATTCAGTATAGAAGGGTTGGATGAATATGAAAATATTTTCTCTTGATTCTTCAGCTACATGCGCTTCTGTCAGCATTTATGATGATGTTGAAAACAAAGTTGTTGGCGAATTTTTTATTAATACAAGGCTTACTCATAGCCAGACGCTTTTACCTATGATTGATGCACTTTTGTCTTCAACTTGTACCGAACTTAACGATATTGATGCTTTTGCTGTTAATACCGGCCCCGGTTCTTTTACTGGAATCAGAATCGGAGTTTCAGTAATTAAGGGAATGGCTATGCCAGAGGATAAACCATGCGTCAGCGTATCGACACTTGAGTCTATGGCTTATAATTTTATTGATTCTGATGATGTTATCGTCTGTGCTTGTATGGATGCCCGACGTAATCAAGTGTATAATGCTTTGTTTGAAATTCAAAGCGGTAGTGTTGTGCGTTTGTGTGAAGATAGAGCACTTAGTATTGAAGATTTATTCTCTGAATTAAAAACATATAGCAAACGTGTAATTTTAGTAGGTGACGGTGCAAAACTTTGTTTGGATAGCGAGTTTTGCTGTGGGAATGTTGAACTTGCATTTATTGATAAAAGATATCAGAATGCAACTTCAGTTGCATTGTGTGCCAAAAAGTATATCGACGCTGGTGATAAGCTGAATGCTTCTACGCTGATGCCGACATATCTTCGACCTTCTCAGGCAGAGAGGGAACGATTAAATAAAGAAAAGGAATGAGTAATATGAAAGTAGTTCTAGGATGTGACCACGGTGGTCTTAATATTAAAAATGCTATTATTGAGTATTTAAAAGAAAAGAATTTTGAGTACACTGATTTTGGATGCTATACTGAAGAAAGTGTTGATTATCCCCAGTATGCGTATAAAGTAGCTACATCTGTTGCGAATAGCGATGATGTATTAGGCATCCTTTGCTGTGGTACAGGAATCGGTATTTCTATGGCGGCTAATAAAGTCAAAGGCATCAGAGCAGCCGTATGTACAAATGAATTTATGGCTGAAATGACCAGAAGACACAATAACGCTAATATTATCGCTTTAGGTGGACGTATTATTGATGAAGATACAGCTGTGAAGCTCGCTGATATTTTCCTTAACACTGACTTTGAAGGAGATAGACATATTCGTAGAGTTGATATGATAAGCGCGATTGAAGAAGGTACTTTTGAGCTTTGATAATGTTTAGAAAGGAAGTTTGTTATGAGTAAGATTACTATTTTTGATCATCCGTTAATCCAGCATAAGCTTTCCATACTCCGCGATGTAAATACTGGTAGCAAGCAGTTTCGTGAACTCATTTCGGAAATTGCTATGTTGATGTGTTACGAAGCAACTCGCGATCTTGAACTCGAAGAGGTTGAAATCAATACACCTATGTGTAAAACCAAAGCTAAGAAATTAGCAGGTAGAAAGCTCGCATTTGTACCTATTTTAAGAGCAGGCTGCGGTATGCTTGATGCTATGCTTGAAATGGTTCCTGCTGCAAAAGTGGGTCATATCGGACTTTATCGTGACGAGGAAACTCATCAGCCTGTTGAGTACTATAATAAACTACCTTCAGATATTAATGAACGTGATGTTTTTGTGCTTGATCCGATGCTCGCTACTGGCGGTAGTGCATCAGATGCCATCAGTATTATCAAAAAATCTAATCCTCGTTCAATTAAATTTTTGTGTATAATTGCAGCTCCTGAAGGAATAGAAGTACTTTCAAACGCACATCCTGATGTGCAGATTTTCTGCGCAGCTAAAGATAGTCATTTGAATGAAAATTGCTACATCATTCCTGGTCTTGGTGACGCAGGAGATAGAATATTCGGTACAAAATAAACCAAGGCACCAGTGCATACTGGTGCCTTTATTATGTAAAAATAAAAAAGTCCCGAGAAACTTCTCAGGACTTGGTGCCGGTGGTGGGACTCGAACCCACACGCCATTGCTGACAACAGATTTTGAGTCTGTCTCGTCTGCCAGTTCCGACACACCGGCTCAGCGAATTTGATTATACACTATCTTTTTAAATAAATCAAGAATTAAAAGTGCGAATTTAACAAAAATTATTTCTTGTATAACAATTATTTGAAAAATATTTCGAAATTGTGTATTTAGTATATTTATAATTAAATTTTTATTGATATTGAGATATCTGTGTGATAAAATATTATGTTGTAAGAAAATCTTACCAGAAGGAAGGAATCAAAATGCAGAACAAAGAACGCAGAGTGGGTACTGTTTCAAGAGGTATTCGTTGTCCTATTATCAGAGAAGGAGATAATCTCGCTAATATCGTGACTGATAGTGTGCTTGAAGCTTCACAATTCGAAGGTTTTGAGCTTAGAGATAAGGATGTTATCTCAGTAACTGAGTCTATCGTTGCCAGAGCACAGGGTAACTACGCATCTGTTGATGATATCGCATCAGATGTAGAAGCTAAGCTTGGTGGCGGTACAGTTGGTGTTATTTTCCCAATCTTATCTAGAAACCGCTTCGCTATATGCCTCAAAGGTATCGCTAAAGGTTGTAAAAAGGTTGTGTTAATGCTCAGCTACCCGTCTGATGAGGTTGGTAATGAGTTGGTAAGCCTTGATAAAATTGATGATGCTGGTATTAATCCATACAGCGATGTTCTTACTCTTGAACGTTATAGAGAACTTTTTGGTGAGAATTTGCATCCATTTACTGGTGTTGATTATGTTGCTTATTATAGTGATTTAGTAAAAGAATGCGGTGCTGAAGTAGAAATTATATTCGCTAATCAACCAAAAGCTATTCTTGAGTATGCTGATTGTATTATTAACTGTGATATTCATACCAGAGCGCGTACTAAGCGTATTTTAAAGAATGCTGGTGCTAAAGTCGTATGTAGTCTTGATGACATTCTTAATGCACCTGTTAATGGTAGCGGTTGTAACGAAAAGTATGGTCTTTTAGGTTCAAATAAATCAACTGAGAATCAGATTAAGCTTTTTCCTAGAGAATGTAAGCAGTTAGTTTTAGATATTCAGAAGAATATTTTTGATAAAACCGGTAAGCATGTTGAAGTTATGGTTTATGGTGACGGTGCTTTTAAAGATCCTCAGGGTAAAATTTGGGAACTTGCTGATCCTGTTGTTTCTCCAGCTTTTACTGATGGACTCATTGGTACTCCTAATGAGCTTAAACTCAAATATCTTGCTGATAACGATTTTAAGGATCTCAGTGGTGAAGAGTTGAAAGAAGCTATCTCTAAGAGTATCAGAGAGAAAGATGGTGACCTTGTTGGTAATATGGCTTCACAGGGCACTACACCTAGACAGTTAACTGATTTAATCGG
>JAFVVB010000089.1 GCA_017502425.1 Ruminococcus sp.
AAAAATCCATTATGGAATACGGTACGATACTGTGAAATGCCTGAATGTTAGGTATCTGCCAGTACATTCCGATATTGTCCATAGAATTGTAAAAATCAGAACGAACCTCTTTTATGTCATCTATTTTTATATCTTCGCCGTAATTAAGCGCATACTTCATAGTGAACTCGTCACTCTGGTCAGCTTCACCTTTACCGATGTAAAGTAGGTATCCGCTGTAACCGACGATAGTAATACACGTCATTATGGAAATCAGAGCAAAGAAAACTCTTCTGTGGCGTCTTGCGAAAATCGTGATAAACATAAGTACCAGTAACGATAAAACTGCAATGCCGACATAAATCCAGAACCTGACGGCATTTTCTTCGAGTCCGACGCTGTATACAACGGCTTTGCTGTTTTCATACTTTTTGTTTATCATCAGTCCAATGCCTACCGCAATAGAAAGAGTGAATACGAAACTCCATGTAAAAGCACTCTTTATGTTATGTTCTCTGATATTATCAAGAGAAATGATAGTGCATAATACCATCATAAGGGTAAAGATGTAGAACCATCTTGCATAGTAGCAGTCGTTTAACGCCTGAAATAGTGAGTTCAGTATTGGAATGAAAGCCATAGTTAAAAGAATGATGATGATTCTCTTTAGCCATGAGCGGTTGTATGTTTTGAGATATCCGATAACAAAAGTCATACCAAACATCGGTATCCATAAAGCAATGGATGCCCATTTTGAGTTGGAATCAGGAGTGAAGTTAGGTATAGCCGGTAAATCAGGTGGGAAGAACATACTTTGAAGTATGTGTATATATCTTTGCTGATTAGGATAAACAAGAGCATCAAATCCACAGATAATGTTACTTACTCTTTCGTTACCGATGATAGCCAGCACAGAAGGTATCAGCACAGCACACGCCATCATAACACCCACTATACATTCAAATGCCATCAGTAAAAAATACTTGAAAGAAAATTTGTATGATTTAGTAATAACTCTGACAAGCCAGTAAATAGCAACGAAAACTACCTGTCCGAAAAAGAAGTAGTAGTTCATAAAGCAGCATGTGAATACCGCTAAACATAGAACACCTTTTCTTTTTGTAAACATAAATTCGTCAACAGCCGCTAAGAGCAGCGGGAATACAATGATTGCCTCGTGGAAATGAAAGAAAAATACGTTATAAATTGAAAAGCCGGAAAAAGCGTAAAGTAATCCGCCTAATACAGCATATTTTCTGTCAGCGACATATCTTCTTAAATAGATATACGCTGTCATGCTTGCACAACCGAATTTAAGTATCAGTAGCGGTCCGAAGAGATAAGGTACCATTTCGCTTTTAAACAAAAGCGTTAACAGGAAAAACGGACTTGTGATATTATAGAAACTGTAACTTCCGACGAAGTTTGCACCAAGGTCAGTTATATGACTCCATGCGGTGTTACCCTCAAGTATCGAGTCGTGCGCAATTAAGTAAAACGGTATTTGCTGTACATTGAAATCGCCGTAGTAAAGAAAATATCCGTCTCCCATAATCATAATCGGTACAATCAGAACAGCGGCTAACGCACATCCAAAAAGAAATGCAAGCAAGGTGTAATTAGTTTTTTTCTGGGCTTTATTTAGTAACCTCACTGAGCACTTCTCCTTACGCAAAAAATAGGTCTTTTAAAATTCATAATAATTGTGTATAATATAACCAGTATAGTATACCACATATATTTTAAAAATGCACTATTTTTTTACATTATTATGTAAAATTTCTCAAATTTATTGGAGGATAATATGAGTTATCATTTTTTTGCTTTGATGTCCAGAATGAAATACATAAATCGCTGGGGTTTGATGAATAACACTAAAAATGAGAATATCTGCGAACATAGCCTTGTTGTTGCTATGCTGTGCCATGCTCTGGTTACTATCAGTAACGAGAAATTCGGTACCAATCTTAACCCTGAACACGCTGCAATGCTCGGAATTTATCACGATGCTTCAGAGATTATAACCGGAGATATGCCTACTCCTATTAAATACTTTAATCCCTTAATCAGCGATGCATATAAGCAGGTAGAAAAAGTAGCTCAGGATAAACTCGTTTCACATTTGCCTGAGTATATGAAAGAATCATATTCATCACTTTTAACACCTAATGAAGAAGATATCGAGTATTTACCTTTTCTCAAAGCTGCGGATAAATTATCTGCACTTATAAAGTGTATCGAGGAAGAAAAGGTAGGAAATAAGGAATTTATGAAAGCGTATGCTTCTATTAAAAAATCGCTTGAAGATATGGATTTGGCGTGTGTTAAAGTCTTTATGGACGACTTTTTGCCTTCATATCTTCTGACTTTAGATGAGCAGGATTAGACTGATTTTGTTACACCTATATATACGGCGATATTTGTAGAAAACAACTATAACTTGTGAATATTTACTGAATTTTGACATATATTTCTATTTTAGAAAATTAATAGATATATTTGATGTATAATATATCTGTTTTAATATGAATGATTGTGCATTGTTGCACTTTTTGAAAGGCGGATTATATGGCAAAACATGATAATGATTTTGTGGATATTAATTCCTCTAGTCAGGTAACTAAACTATATAAAAAACGCTTATCAAAGGGCAGAGGTACACGTATCTTCGTTCTCATATTATCTATTATTATGTTGGTTTGCGGTTCAGGTATGATTTATTATTATACAGCTTTAGATAATCTTAATTATCAGGAAGTTGAAAATAAACCGCTCGATACCGATAGTGATGATAGTAATACCGTAAAA
>JAFVVB010000090.1 GCA_017502425.1 Ruminococcus sp.
TCACAGGTTCAAAGAGAGTGAGTGTCTGAGCGACAGTGAGCGTACCGTTAGTATTCAGGTACTCTTTTAGAGTCATTCCCTCCAAGTACTCCATAACGATGTATGCGGTATTATTTTCCTCAAAAAAATCTCTGACATCTACTATACCCAGCGAACCTGAAAACTTAGCTAAAATTCTCGCTTCTTTTAAAAATCGTTCTTTGCCCTTTTTATATGATTCAGAACCATCCTCAGAACTGATACTTAAAACATTTGCAGAAGCGGTATTATTACGGTTAACAATACCGTTAGGATAGTACTCTTTGATAGCAACCTTCATATCAAGGTTAGTATCTCTGCCTATGTAAGTGATACCAAAACCACCCGCACCCAAAGCTTTGCCGACAACAAACTTTGAGTTAAGCACGGTACCCGGTCTTAGGTGGTGTGATGGAACATCGCTTTCAGTATCCGCACCGCAAACTGTGCAGATTCTGTCGTTATCTTCGATTTTGCTCATACATTTATCACAGTATTTCATGCTGCTATTCCCCTCTTTTTTTATCACTATCGCCGTATTATTATCGTTATTCTTAACTGCATTATTTATAAGTATATCTCTCATATTTTCTAACCACTTAGAGTAATTCTCTGATGACGAAAGAGTATTCTCCATATCCGTTTCCAACACATATTCCCAGAAACCGTCACTACATAAAAGTATGTGGTCAAAATCAGATACCGAAAAAGTAGTAGTATCAACCTTCACTTTTTCTGATGCACCGAGCGCCCTTACTAAAATATTACGTTCTAAATGATTGCGTATGCGGGATTTATCAATCTCGCCGACATTTACTGCCATCTGTGCAATACTGTGATCCATAGTCTGGAACCTGATTAAAGAATCTTTAAACAAATATGCTCTGGAGTCACCTACGTTAGCTACTTCTATCTTATCCTTTGAGCTATACACAGCTACTACGGTAGTCTGCATTTTTTTATCGGTGTCTTTCTGAAGTTTTATTATCTCAGAGTTGGCTAAAACAATAGAGCCTTCCAAATCAAAAGAATGTGGATTTTCTAAAAAGCATTCTTTCATCACGGAAAGCGCAACACTCGATGCCATTTCTGACCCTTCGTGACCTCCTAATCCGTCAGCCACTAAAAAAAGGTAGGCACCATCTTTTTCAATAGTAAAAAAAGCGTCCTCGTTGTTCTTTCTACCGCCAACATCTGTATATGATTTATACAAATATTTCACGAAATATTATCTCCTAATTATAATTGTACACAATAATAGTACCACAATCAGTATAAAAAGAAAAGGAGAAATTCGTATTTCGCTATATTTATTCACTGTGATATACAAAATCTCCTATGGTTAACCACCATAGGAGATTTTTAAATGTTCATTCAATTTATTAAAAGAAAATAGTTTGCACCAAAGTTACAAATGTTCTTTATATATTACTTACACCGGATCAAAATAGGTGTCAGGATGACCAGGATCAAACTGTTCATTAGCCCACATAACCGTAACCAGATCATCTGTATCAGACAAGTTTATAATATTATGTGTCCAACCCGGAATCATATGGATAGCTTCAATCTTTTCTCCGGACACTTCGAATGAAACTTTTTCATCAGTATAGATATTACGTTCTTCAATAAGTGCACGACCTGATACAACTATAAAAAACTCCCACTTTGAATTGTGCCAATGCTGACCTTTTGTGATGCCGGGTTTTGATATATTAACCGAAAACTGGCCGCAAGATTCAGTTTTTAACAGCTCAGTAAAAGATCCTCTATCATCACAGTTCATATTAAGCTCAAATTTGAATTTTTCCTTAGGTAAGTATGTAAGATATAAGCTATACAGTTTTTTAGCAAAGCTTTTATCAGGGATTTGCGGCATAATAAGCGTCTCTGGTTGCGATTTGAATGATTCAAGTAAATCTACAATCTCACCCAAAGTCACCCTGTAAGTAAGCGGTACATAACAGTACTTTCCGTTATTGCTTTCCACAGGATTCAAACCGTCATAATCACAATGTTTTTCTTTACCTTCCAGAAGATCAAACATACCTTCTACAAGGTCATCGATATACAAAAGCTCTACAACCGCATTTCTATCGTTAACAGTAAACGGTAAATCGTTAGCTACTGCGTTACAAAATGTTGAAACTGCGGAGTTATAATTAGGACGTGACTGACCCATAAGGTTAGGAAAACGATACACCGCTACCCTAGCTCCGGTTTCTTCGCTATATTTAAACAGCAATTCTTCTCCTGCCAATTTGCTCTTACCATAATCACTCTCCCCGTATCTTCCAATGAGTGTAGCCTGAATTGAACTGGACAACATCACTGTTGCTTTGTTATTATACTTTTTCAAAGTGTTAAGCAAGGTTTCACCAAAGCAAAAATTACCTTGCATAAACTCGTCATTGTTTTTCGGTCTGTTAA
>JAFVVB010000091.1 GCA_017502425.1 Ruminococcus sp.
TGGTATAACTATGGTGTTCGTGCCTACTGCGAGCACTTTCCTTGTGGCGCAGTATTTAGGTGGAACACAGTTTATGATTGGTGACGTTATTGAACGAGTGTTCCAGTCCGATCATCATACCGGTTCTGCTATCGCTTTAGTGTTGATGGTAGTAATACTCGGTTTCCTTGTTTTCATGAACAGATTCGGAGATGAGGAGGCGGTCGGTATATGAAAAAGCTTTCGCAGAAGATTTACTTCGGTTTAATTATGGCGTTTTTATATCTGCCACTTGTTTACCTTATTGCGTATTCCTTTAATGACGGAAAAACATCGGTGTGGAAAGGTTTTACTCTGAAATGGTACGTTGCACTATTTGAAGATACCCAGATTATGCATAGCTTGTATAATTCTTTGTTGGTAGCGGTGCTTGCGTCGCTTTTTGCGACCATTTTAGGAACTATGGCTGCCATCGGTATATATAACTTTAAAGGTGGTTACAGAAGCTTTATCCAGAATGTATCAAATATCCCAATCATCAATCCTGAAATTGTTACTGGTGTTTCGTTGATGCTCTTATTCACAATGGCAGGTACTTTACTTTCATTTGAGATGGGTTTTGCTACTGTGCTTTTAGCTCATATCGGTTTTTGTACACCGTATGTTATTTTGAATGTTACTCCGCGACTCAAGCGTATGGATGGCAGTATATACGAAGCTGCGCTTGATCTTGGATGTAGTCCTGTCAAAGCGTTTTTTAAAGTAGTACTTCCTGAGATAATGCCGGGTATTTTTTCCGGTATGCTCATAAGCTTTACTTATAGTCTGGATGATTTTGTTATCACGTACTTCACACGAGGCAGTAAATTCCAGACTTTACCTATCCAGATTTACACTATGACGCACCAGCGTATCAATCCTAAAGCGAATGCACTTTCAGCTATTTTGTTTGTGACTATACTTCTCATATTGATTCTCATCAACATAAGAAGTAGCAAAGAAGCGCAAAAGTCACGTGTATAAGTCGGAGGAAAAATGAAAAAGAAAATATGCTTTATTTTATGCCTTGTTATCGCACTTTTACCGCTGTGTATCAGCGGTTGCTCAAGTAGCGTAAGTGGCGGGTTTGAAGGCGAAGTGAATGTATATAACTGGGGCGAATATATCTCTAACGGTGATGACGGCACTATTGATGCCATCGCCGAGTTTGAGAAAAAATATAATATAAAAGTCAATTATACTAACTTCGAAACAAACGAAGAAATGTATAATATTTTATCTAACTCGAATTCCTCATACGACGTTATCATACCGTCTGACTATATGGTCAGCAGATTGCGTGAAGAGGGAATGCTCGAGAAGATAAACTTTGAGAATATCCCGAATTATAAGTATATTATGGAAGACTTTAAAAAAGGGTCGTACGACCCTAGTGGTGAGTATTCCGTTGCTTATTCATGGGGTATGGTCGCCTTGGTTTATAATAAAAAAATGATAGAAGAAGGCTCGATCAAAGGTTTTAGCTCACTGTGGGACGAAAAAAACAAAGGGAAAATCCTGATGTTTAATAATAGCAGAGATGCTATGGCTATTGCTATGCAGCTGTGCGACCCACCTATAAATCCCGGAAGTAGTAGCTTTACGTTTAACGATATTGACAGAGCTACTGATAAGCTCGTTGAGCAAAAGCCGTACCTCAAAAAATATGTAATGGATCAGGTTTTCACTGAAATGGAGAGCTCTCAGGCGGGTATCGCTCCGTATTATGCGGGAGATATCTACACCATGATGCTCAATAATCCTGATTTGACATATTGTTTACCTGAGGAAGGTTCTAACCTCTTTGTTGATGCTATGTGTATTCCTACCTGTTGCCAGAATAAAGAATACGCTGAGCTTTTTATCAACTTTATGTGCGATCCGAAAATCGCTAAAGCTAATGCCGAGTATATCGGATATGCAACACCTAACAGCGGTGCTCACGAAATACTCGATGATGAGATTAAAAACTGTGAGCTTATATATCCGTCTGATGAATACAAGGAAAAGTGTTACACTTTCTCTAACATTCCTAACGATGTGTATGCACATATGCAGGAAAAATTCGTGAAAGCGTGTTCTTCTTCTGCTGAAGTTTCTGGTGTGTCAGAAGAACCCGCATCTGATCCGATATACACCGTTATCGTGTGCATACTGCTGGCTATTATAATCATAGCAACTATAACGATGATTACTATGGATGTAATAAAAGCGGTGAAAAATCGCGGGAAAATCCAGAAAAGATAATATTTTTGCATAAGAAAAACCTCGCTGAATCAGCGAGGTTTATTTCTTTTATGGAATATTTAATTCTCAATAGATTTAAGTTGACGTGAGTTTTCTTCAGATAAATCGTTTTCAATAGCCATTTTTCGTAATATATTTTTCATCGTTTTATCAAGCCCTGAATCTTTTGAGTAGTCAGCAGGGAAGATGTAATCGACTCTGTCTTCGAGCAAAAGTTGTTCAACCTTTTCTTTGTTAGCATCGTTGTAAACAGCTATCGACTCGCCACCATATGCTTTCATCATTTTCATACAAGGTACGTCGGAAAGACCGTCTCCTATGTAAATCATATTTGAAAACGGAACTCTTTTTGAGTCATCAGGCATTGAGCTGTTAAGATCGACATCGTTTGCGACATCGAGCACACCTTTATTGATTCGATAAACAAACTGTGTTTTATTAGTATAGTTTACCGCGGTTTTAGGCCATACAGCGTGACCTGTTTCATCGTAATAGAACTCGCACGCAAATATTTCCTTGAATTTATCACTAATGGAAGACCCTTCGATAATTTCCTTGAGTCCAGAAGAGATGATATAGTGCTCAACGCTGACTCCGACGATAGCTCCGTACTGGTTGATTCTGTCAAACCATTCGGTGACGCCTTTGTAAAACTCGATATCCTTACCGTTGTTAACGAGAGTTTCACGTAGTAGCGGAATATTCTTTTCGCTTGATTTTTTAATCATAGTGTACATATATGCGAGAATAGAGTCCATATGCTCATCTCTACCGAACCCGTTAGCCACAGCCCAAAAGTCAGAGGACTGCATCGATAAACTCGGGATAAAAGTATAGTCCTGCATATCTTTAGTACACAAGGTTTTATCAAAGTCATACATAATAGCTACTATCGGTTTATCTGACATTGTTATAATTCCTTTCGAGAAATAATATAATTCTAAAAGAGAAATTACTTATATTCCTGTACTTCAACAGATTCAACCACAACGTCTTCGAGAGGTCTGTCAGAACCGTCAGTTTTAACTGCTGCGATAGCATTAACAACGTCCATGCCTTCGTATACCCAGCCGAATACTGTGTAACCACCGTCTAAGTAGGTGTTGTCAACCTGGTTGATGTAGAACTGACTTCCGTTGGTGTCAGGACCTGCGTTAGCCATTGCAACAGAACCTTCGATGTTAGAGATACCTTCAGCTACTTCGTTGTCGAATTCTTTACCGAAGCATGATTCTCCGCCTGTACCATCAAAGTTAGTGTAGTCACCACCCTGAATCATAAAACCTTCAATGATTCTGTGGAAGATAGTCTTGTCGTATTTACCATCTTTAGCGAGAGTGATGAAGTTTTCACAAGCGACAGGAGCAACGTCCTCTAAGAATCTCATTTTGATATCACCGAAATCTGTGTGAATAATAGCGATTGTTTCACCGGCTTTTGGATCTCTTGTCTGATATTCGTATGCTGCGTCTGCGTTCATTTCTTTAGTACCTCCGTTATCTGATGTTGCAGTTTTTTCAGTAGTGCCTGAGTATACTTCTTTGCTACATCCTGTGATGCAAATAGCACACATCAGCAAAACTAAAATTAATGTCAATATTTTTTTCATTTTTATATTCCTTTCTAAAAAGACTTAGGATAATTTTAATATAAATTATGTTTGTTTTCAATACCTATATCAAAAATTCATCTATTCTTAATTTATTCTGTGGTATATATGCCAAATTGCTTTCATAAAAATCTAGTATAGAAAAAGCCTAAGGAGGATATAAAATGACAGGCTACTTACCCGAGGGGAAACTTATTAATACCACAGAAAATATAAAAACGTTATCTTCACTTTCCAATATGCAGCAAGCAAAGCTTTCTCAAAAAATACTTGAAGCAAAAGCTACGGTGTGTGATGCACAGCACAATCTGATAGTAGATTTAGGAGATATGAAAGGGATTATTCCTCGTGAAGAAGGCGCAGTGGGCATAAAAGAAGGAAGCGTCAGAGATATAGCGGTTATATCAAGAGTAAATCGACCAGTTAGTTTCGTAATAACGGATTTTACCCACAGTGACAGCGGAGCACCTGTTGCTCTTTTATCGCGTGAGAAAGCTCAGCGACGATGTATAGATGAATATATTAGCACCCTGAAAGTAGGAGATGTGGTGCCTGCGCGAATCACACATTTAGAAACTTTCGGTGCGTTTGCGGATATAGGGTGCGGTGTAGTAGCATTGATGCCGATTGATTCAATTTCTGTGTCAAGAATAGAACACCCTAAAGAGCGTTTTAAAGTCGGTATGGATGTAAAAGCTATTATTAAGTCCATAGAAAATGGTAGAATCAGTCTTAGTCATAAAGAGCTTTTAGGCACATGGGAAGAAAACGTGGCTAAATTTTCTGTTGGTGAAACCGTAACCGGAATAGTAAGGTCGGTAGAAAACTATGGAGCATTTGTTGAGTTGACACCTAATCTTGCGGGCTTAGCGGAGCTCAAAGATACCGTGAAAGTCGGTCAGCTCGCAAGTGTCTACATTAAAAGTATCATACCATCGAAAATGAAAGTAAAACTGATTTTGATTGATACTTTTGATTCGGAATCATCGGTGAAACCACCACGTTACTACTATAAAGAGAATCATATCGAAAAGTTTGTGTATTCACCGATTGAATGCGAGAAATACATAGCCACCGAATTTTGATTTAAGAACCTCTTCTTGTTGACTAAAAACACCTGTGGTGATAAGATAAAGATAAGTAATTTTTATCTGACAGGAGTTAACTATGTCACAGGAAGTTTTAATGATAATTATACTATGTGTTGCACTAATATCTCTCGTGTTTTTAGTAACAGCAGTAGTGCTTTTGCTTAAAAAACGTGATAATAAGCCTGATATGACTGACTTTCACGAGAAAAATGCTCAGCAGCTTAGTGCACTGCGTCAGGAGATAGCTCAGTCAACACAGCAATCTGTTAAGAATATGGGCGATATGATAGCACTCAATCAGCAGAATTTCGCTCAGTCACAAAATGAAAAATCCAAGGCTATCGAAGAACGATTAAAGACTTTTTCTCTTGAAAACGAGCAGAAACTTGAACTGATTAGAAGGAGCGTTGAGCAGAAACTCAGCTATATTCAAGAGGATAATAATAAACAGCTCGAAAAAATGAGAGAGACTGTTGATGAGAAGCTCCAGAAAACGTTGGAGGATAAAATGAATAAGTCTTTTGCACTTGTTTCCGAAAGACTCGAGCAAGTCTATAAAGGACTCGGTGAGATGCAGAATCTCGCAAGTGGCGTAGGCGATCTCAAAAAAGTTTTATCCAATGTAAAAACCAGAGGTATTCTCGGCGAAATTCAGCTGTCAGCTATATTAAAAGAAGTATTAGCACCTGAACAGTACGAGGAGAATGTTGCTACTAAACAGGGTTCACGAGATGTTGTTGAGTTTGCGGTTAAACTTCCTGCTGATGACGATGGATTTATTTATCTACCTATTGACTCTAAATTTCCGGGCGATACTTTTGCTCAGCTAAAAGAAGCGTATGATAGCGGCTCTAAAGAAGCTATCGATGCTGCTGCTAAAGCACTCGTCACTACTATCAAAAAGGAAGCTAAAGATATTCACGATAAATATATTGATCCGCCTAATACCACCGAGTTTGCTATTATGTTTTTACCATTCGAAGGTTTGTATAGTGAGGTGGTTAACCGAGGTATGGTTGAGGTTTTACAGCGTGACTATAAGGTCAATATAGCAGGACCTAGCATTATGGCGGCGCTTCTTAATAGTATCCAGATGGGATTTAAAACCCTTGCTGTTCAGAAGCGTAGCGCTGAAGTGTGGGAAGTGCTCGGCAATGTAAAGAAAGAATTCGATACATTTTCTGATGTGCTTACTAAAGCTCAACAGCATATTAATCTTGTTACTAAAGACCTTGATACACTTGCAGGTGTGCGTACACGTCAGATTCAGCGTAAACTCAGCGCTGTCCAAACGGTGGATACTCCGATTGTCGCTATCGAAGAAAATACTGCCGAATAATTGAATGAAAAAACACCCCTTTGGTAATACTTATCATAAGTGTTACCAAGGGGGATTTTTTATTGCAGTATAATAAGGTTGAAATCTGCGGAGTTAATACATCGAAACTAAAAGTGCTTTCAGAAAAAGAGAAGAGAGAGTTGATTAAAGTAATTCGTACAGGTACGAAAGCTCAGGCGCAGGATGCACGGGAAAAGATGATAAACGGAAATCTGAGACTTGTGCTTTCTGTGATTCAGCGTTTTGTCAACAGAGGTGAAAACTTAGATGATTTATTTCAGGTGGGAGTAATCGGACTTATTAAAGCAATCGATAATTTCGATCCGACACTTGATGTGCGTTTTTCTACCTACGGTGTTCCGATGGTGTGTGGTGAATTAAGACGCTATCTCAGAGATAATAATTCGATTCGTGTTTCACGTTCAATGCGTGATACAGCGTACCATGCTATGCAGATAAAAGAGGAGCTTACTAATAAAAACGGCAGAGAACCTACTGTTGAAGAAATCGCTGAAATTATGGATGTACCTAAAGAAAACGTTGTACTAGCACTGGAATCGATAGTAGAGCCGGTGTCGCTTTATGAACCTGTATTTTCTGAAGGAAACGATACTATATACGTTATGGATCAGGTTGGAGATAAGTGCGATGATAACGATTGGCTTGACGAAATAGCTATAAAAGAAGCGATAAGAAAGCTCAGCGACAGAGAAAAACGTATATTATCATTACGCTATTTTAAGGGTAAAACCCAGATGGAAGTGGCTACGGAAATAGGTATCAGTCAGGCTCAGGTCAGCAGAATAGAAAAAGGCGCTCTGAGTTTTATAAAGAGAGAGCTGTAACAAAAAAGACATACCAAAATCGGTATGTCTTTTTTAGCTTAGTATTAAATTAAACCCGCGTATCCTGCTGCTATGCCACACATAGCCGATAAAACGACTATGATTACTGGGCTAAATTTCTTATAAAGAAGTAAAAACAACATAACAGCAAAGACGATAAGTGAAAACCAGAAGGTGGATGTGACGAAAACCGCGGTAGTCAAACCCTTTGGAAAGAATACTTCCAGTGCGATGGAAATGACAGTAGCAGCTATAAGACCTACTACTACGGATTTTAGTCCGAACATAGCACCTTTAACGGTTTTACTGTTTTTGAATTTATCGTAGATTTTAGCGATGATGAGAATGATGATGAAAGCGGGTAGTACGACGCCTAAAGTAGCACACACAGCACCTGGAAATCCGCCTACCTGAGAGCCTACGTATGTTGAAATATTTACCGCAAAAGCTCCCGGAGTACTTTCGCTGACAGCTATGAAATCAACGAGCTCTGAAGTGGATAACCATCCGTGTGATAATACAGTTTCCTGTATGAACGGAATCATAGCGTATCCGCCACCAAAGGTGAATGCTCCGATTTTAAAGAATTCCAGAAATAGGACTAAATATATCATAGCTCCTTACCTCGCTTTCTTGCGATGAAAGAAGCTACTATTCCTATAACAGCGCTTGATAAAATAATCACCAGTACGTTAGTCGAGAAAATAACGACCAGTAAAAACGAAACAGCCATTATAATGTAAGCTAGTATATGGTCAGGTGCTTTTTTGAACATCGAAACAACAGCCTTGATTATAAGTGCCAGTACACCTGCTCTGATACCTGTGAAAGCATATTTGACAATGTCGTAAGAGCTGAATTCTTTCAAAAAAATCGAAATGATGTAAATAATTATAAAAGACGGAAGAACTACTCCTAAAGTAGCGCAGAAAGCACCTAAAAAACCAGCTACTCTATATCCGATGAAGGTAGCGGCACAGATAGCGATAGGGCCGGGAGTAGATTCGGAAATAGCTACTATATCAAGTAAATCTCCTGAACTTATCCACTTTCTATTTTTAGATGTTTCGTTTTCTATAATCGGAATCATAGCGTATCCGCCACCAAAAGTCACGACACCGATTTTCATAAAAGATAGAAGTATCTGTAAATACAGCTTGAGTTTACTTTTTTTCATATCAGTTTTGTTTCCTAACAATTTTATAGTCATCACTGAATTTAAAGTATGAGCAACTGTCAACGGAAGATTGCATAAACCTTGCGACATCGTCCTCATCTAAGTTAACCATACATTCGTAACAGTCGAAATGTTCGTTGTATATATAATATGCGCAGAATTCGCAACTTGATTTTGCCATAAAATCACCACCATTTAATATTGTATCAAAAAGGTATTTTTTATGCAAGAAAAACGGGCACAAAAAATGGGCGGTTATCCGCCCATTTAAGTCTTATGTATTTTTTAGTGTTAACTGTCAAAAATTACTGCATTGGCTGGTTGTACTGTGATGGATCATATGGCTGCTGTGGAGCACCATACATTGGCTGACCATACATTGGCTGCTGGTTGTATGCAGGACCTGCAGCTGCTTTTAATGCTTCGTAGTAGTTAGCCTGTGCAGTCATATGGTAAGCCATTACCCAAAATGTGCCAAAACCAAGGCAAAGCGCACCAACAATGTACCAACCGATAAAGCTTAAATCAAGAACGAAAAGTTCGCCTTTATGGCCTTTAGTAATTCTCATACTTTCTTTAATACACTGGTTCCATGTCCAATCAGGGTGGTCAAGAGAAATATAGTAAGCCATTGAGTAAGAGTAAGCTTTAACAATACCAGGGACGATGAAAAGCAGAGCCCATAAAGTTGTAAAAAGACTGACCATAAAACCGAGTCCGAAGTCTTTACCGAATCTGTCTGAAAAGCTGAAGAATAAGTCGCCAACTTCAACTTTATTGTGGTTTCTTGCAAGCTTCATGAAAATCATTGATATACCAACAGCTAAAGGACCCGTAACAACGAGAGCAGCTAAACTACCAACGGTAGGAATTATCGACAATACACCCATGATTAAATTGTAGATTAAAACGGCTAATACAGCTGAAAACCAGATGTTACCGAAAAGATCTTTTCCGAGCTGTGCTTTAGCGTTTTCTTTGATAGTTGCGCGATCTAATGTGTAGTTCATATATAAACCCCCAATTTATTGTATTGAAACCATTTTACCATTTATCTTGTGACAGGTCAAGAATAATGACTCATATCTTGTGTTTTTAGGTTATTATTTATATGTAAGCTATTGAATAGCCGATATTTTTGTGGTATAATGCAACTAATTGTAATATGAGTAACTATGTCGTTTTGAAA
>JAFVVB010000092.1 GCA_017502425.1 Ruminococcus sp.
ATTATCTTTCATTTTATGAGTAGCAGTAACGGATGCACGGCTGACAGGCCAACAAAAAGCGCACTTGTGCGCCGCCAGTAGTATTAGGGTTATACCCGAAAATGAAATACCCCCTGTTTTACAGGGGGATACTTATTATTTCTTTTTAGTTACAGTAGCAGTGATTTTGTACTTACCGTAAATCCAGCAATCCTCGTAACCTTTTTTTAGTTCAAGTGTTACAGGTAATTCCCATGTCATTTCTTTATTACCTATATTCTCGAGAGATTGCTGATATTCGCCTTCACTGGATTTACTACTAGATTTATTACCATCTTTTCCGGAATTGTCACTATTTTCTTCATGTTGCATAAAGTCAACTTTGCTGATGACATCACTTGCCTTCATCTTAGAAATAGTATCTTCTGGTCCACAGATAGTAACAGTAGTTTTAGCATTATTATAGTCAATATTATATTTATCTAAGTCGATATTCTGACTGACATAACTATCGATAGTAAACATCTTAGTACTGTAATCAGATAAATCAATACTAACTTTAGCTCTTTTGGCGTTTTTATTAGTATTTTCATACTCGCCGATTACTAAGATGTCAAATTCAACAGTCTCTTTTTTATTAAGGAATTCAGAAAAATCAATAGTACCAATATTCAATACATTACCCTTAAGAGCATCAAGTTTCTCCTTTTCAGCAGCAATCTCAATCTCGCTAGGTTCAATCTTGATTTTTGGATAATCTTTTGGTGCGTTAACAACCTCAACACCAAGCTTAACCTTCTTAGTAGGTAAAGGTTTTAACGTCGCAGTGACCTGCGTAATACTAGGCTCAGCAAGAGTAAGTGTGATAGGGTTATCGTTCTGGTCAAGGAAAATAAGTTCGAAATCCTGCTTAACTTCGGAAGTAGACTTGCTTTCTAAAATACCACGAACTACAACTCTGTTAACCTTACTAACCTCTTCCTGCGGACCTGAAATTGTTACTTTAGTTTCAGATAAAGCTGTGTTTGCGTAATAACCTTTATTAACCTTACATACTAATTCGCTCTCGATATTACGATCTAAACTCATCATTTTATCAACTCGGACAGAAACACTTTTAGGCGAAACATCACCAACAAAATTATAGTTCTGTTTAACACCTTTTTTCTTAGCCATCAAATCAAGAGTATAATTACCCGGAGCGTTAATAGAAGTACTATCAAGTGCATAAACCTCAATATCTTCAGAGCTAAGCGAACCGATACTGAGTCTGTTACCAGATACCTCAACAGATGCCTTGATTTTATCCGCATCAATAACCTTTAAACCTGCTTTATTCGCCTCTTCTGAAAGAGTAATTGTAACAGGAAGATTTGAAATAACACTATTAGTATCAGCGTTACTAGCTGTATCAAGCGAGCTGGTAATAAACCATATACCAAAAGCAATAAACAGCGAAACACAAAATAATACAAGATTATTAGAAAGCAACACACTAATAAAAGAATTTTTATTCTTTTTCATTCTTTTTCTCCTTTCTGCCTTTTTTGAAAGAAGCAAAAAGGTCTTTTTTATCTAATTCCTGAGGTAAAACTAAATCAGTGAGTTCCTCTATGATTTCTTCTTTACCCAGATTTCTGATAAGTTTACCGCCAACAGCTAAAGAAACAAGTCCTGTTTCCTCAGACACAACAAGTACAGCAGCGTCAGATTCTTCACTCATACCGATTGCTGCTCTGTGTCTTGTTCCTAAAGAAGAGTTTAATCTGTAATTATCGCTTAACGGCAAGATGCAACCAGCAGATAATATTTTACCATCTCTTATAATACATGCACCATCGTGCAAAGGTGCTTTATTAAAGAAGATATTACCAAATAAAGCAACTGAAGTGTCACTATTAAGTTCAGTACCACTAGCAGATATCTCGGTGAGAAGTGTATTTCTTTCAACAACAATGAGTGCGCCGGTCTTAGATCTGCTGAAAATAACAGCGGCATCAGCAATATCTTCAATAGCTTTTTGCCAAGATCTTGTATACTCGTCATCGGTAGAAGATAAAATTGATAGCCAGCCTCGTTTAGATATATTACTTCTACCTAAATGCTCGAGTGCAAGTCTAAGCTCAGGCTGAAACACGATAACCAGAATAATTACAGCATATTCAAATATCGTGGTTAAAACAAAATTCACCATAGATAAACCGAAAAAGTTCGATAACACAAACGCAATAGCAAGTAAAAAAATACCTTTAACAAGCTGAGCTGCTCTTGTCTGGTGCAGAATCTTAAACAAACTATATATAATTATCGCAACAATAAATATGTCAAATAAATCATTCAATTGGAAAGTCTTCAAAACAGCAAGCATACCGCTTAGCCATTCTTTAATAGCGCCCATATACGTCCTCCATTACATACTTTATTTTAGTTTAACACATCTCAATTATCTTTTCAACTTAATTCTTTATAAAAATTAAAATTATTTACAGCATGAATCAAAGCATCTATATGCTTTTCGGTTGTAAAAACGGACGGAGATATTCTAATAGTGCCGTATTTTTCGGTATTCATATATTTATGTGCAAGAGGAGCACAATGAAGTCCTGCTCGTACACAAATAGAATAATTATTATTCATAAATGATGCTACTTTTTC
Organism: Ruminococcus sp.; assembly: GCA_017502425.1. Taxonomy (GTDB): domain Bacteria; phylum Bacillota; class Clostridia; order Oscillospirales; family Acutalibacteraceae; genus Ruminococcoides. The sequence goes on from JAFVVB010000092.1 coordinate 2,635, forward strand.
GCTATCTGTATCTCTGACAGAAAAAGATAAAACCGGAGCAAAGTATTCAACAGAAGGCAGTGATGTGTGTAGTATTATTTTTCTATTTTTACTAAGCGAAATATAAAGTTTTTTCAAAAGATTTATTTCATAACGATGTATTTTATCGTGGTTTTTAGATATTACAAAATCTATTCCTTTTTTTAATCCACAAATTCCAGCCACATTAAGCGTCCCGCTTTCAAACTTATCGGGGTAAAAATCCGGTTGATTAAAATTTGAGGATTCACTACCCGTTCCACCTTCAATTAAAGTACTGAGATTATAATCTGAATTTACAACTAAAACGCCTGTACCCATTGGACCATACAAACCTTTATGTCCAGCACAACACACAAAATCGTATCCATACTCCCCTACATTTACATCAAGCACACCAGCACTCTGAGCGGCATCAACGCAAAACATTACCCCATAACTATGAGCTAAAGCACATAGTCTTTCAATTGGTAGTCTTATGCCAAATACATTTGACGCATGAGTACAAACAAACAATTTTGTTTTTTCATTAATACAATTTCTGAAACTATTCAGCGTCTTTTCATCATCTTCGGGATACACCTGAGCTACTGAATATGTTATATTTTTAGATTTCAGCTTTTGTAGTGGTCTTAATACCGAATTATGCTCAAGTGACGAAATCACACAATGATCACCAGATTCAAGGACACCTTTGATTACCATGTTTAAAGAAGCAGTGCAACCACTAGTAAAAATCACTTTATTCTCATCATCAATATTAAATAGTTTACACACAGCACTTCGACATTCAAAGACTTTAGAAGCCGCAAGCAAAGATAATTTATGACCACTTCTTCCAGGGTTAGCGCAATAGTACTTCATTGCTTTATAAACTTCTGCTGATACCGAATCAGGCTTTGGAAACGTTGTAGCGCTATTATCAAGATATATCATATTAATCACGCTCTACTCTGCCGATGATTCGTATTCTGTTTCGCAAAAGAATATCAGTTGCCGTATCCACGTTATCAGGCACAAAAACACAGTATCCACAAGAAGAAAGCTGATGGTTCTTCGGAGTTCTTTCAATATACGATTTTATTTTATACTTATCTAAAATGCTTTTAGCTTTCATTGCATAAGTAACAGAAGGGACTAATATTAATTGTTTTTCCATAAAAATTTACACCTCTACGTTTTTACTACCATAATATGAGTAAAAATATAGAGGTGTTATTATTTAAATATTAAGTTTCTGATAAAAGACTTCCCATATTATGCATACCGTTCTCTTTATTTTTCATATAAACAGCAGCATTAACCGCACCGACAGCGAAAACTTCCTTAGATAAAGCCATATGTTTTAAAGATAAAATCTCATCATGACCAGCAAAGATAACCTCGTGCTCACCAACAATAGTACCACCACGCACTGCATGTATACCAATCTCGTTTTTAGCACGTTTTTGTCTGTAACTATGTCTGACATAAACGTATTGAGAGTCAGGTAAGACTTCAGAGATAGCATCAGCAATCATAAGTGCAGTACCACTTGGTGCATCGATTTTCTGATTATGATGTTTTTCTATAATTTCAACATCAAAGTTATTAGAGAATACTGACGCCGCTTTCTTGGAAAGTTCAATAATAAGATTAATGCCAAGTGACATATTACCTGAGTAAAAAACAGCAACGTCTTCTGATGCTTTTTTAATCTGTTCAACCTGAGATTCACTGAAACCGGTAGTACAGATAACTAGAGGAGTGTTGTTATTCTTAGAATATAAAAGCATAGAATCGAGTACGCTTGGATTAGAAAAATCAATAATAACATCAGCTTTCACATCAACGTCATTAAAGCTTCTGTATACTTTATACTCGGTATTATCACCGTACAGATCGACACCTGCTACAATTCTACAATCGCTACGCTCACTGACTGCTGCGGTTACAGCAGCACCCATTTTACCATTACAACCATTAAGAATAATATCAATCATTTTACACTTCCCCTTCCGTTTAGAAAAACAGGGCGTTTAAAACGCCCTGATAAAATTATTTAGAATATTTGCCAATAAGATCGTATTTAGTAAGACAATCTTTAAGATCGTGATAACCTCTATAACTCATAGGAACGAGAGGGAGACGACATTCACCAGCGTTAAAACCAATGAGATTCATCGCTGTTTTAACAGGAATAGGATTAACATCGGAGAACATCATGTCCATGAGTTCTACGTAGTGGAAATTCATTTTAGCAGCCTCTACGAAGTTGTTATCGAGGCAAAGCTGGCAGATCTGGTGCATTTCCTTTGGACAGATATTAGCAAATACTGAGATAACGCCTAAACCGCCTAAAGACATAAATGGTACAGTCTGGTCGTCGTTACCTGAATAGATATCAAGCTTATTACCACATAATGAGCGAGTTTGAGAAACAGAAGAAATATCACCGTTCGCCTCTTTAGTAGCAACAATATTCTCGTGCTTACAAAGTTCAGCGTAAGTTTTAGGCTGAATGTTACAACCTGTTCTAGATGGAACGTTATATACAATCATAGGAAGGTCTATATTATCAGCAATAGTAGTAAAGTGTCTGATAAGACCAGTCTGTGAAGTTTTATTATAGTAAGGAGTTACACACAATAAAGCGTCAGCACCTGTGCTCTGAGCAGATTTAGATAGCTCAATAGCTGTATTGGTATCATTACTACCAGTACCAGCAATAACAGGAATTCTTCCGTTAACCTTCTCAGAAACAAAAGATAATACCTCGCAGTGCTCCTTAACAGTTAAAGTAGCAGCCTCGCCGGTTGTACCACAGGCGATAATAGCGTCAGTACCATTCTCAATCTGGAATTCAAGAAGCTGACCTAAAACATCGTAGTTAACGCTGCCATCAGCGTTCATAGGTGTGATAAGTGCAACACCTGAACCGGTAAAAATAGGTTTGCTCATAATATCCTCCAATTAGTCAATATAACCTTCAGCACAAAGAAGCTCAGCCATTAATACAGCGCCACCAGCTGCACCTCTTAATGTGTTATGTGACATACATACAAATTTCATATCATAGTGTGTATCTTCTCTGAGTCTACCAATAGAAACAGCCATACCGTTTTCAAGATTACGCTCAGACTTAATCTGTGGTCTGTCAGGCTCAGTGAAATAGTGTAAAAACTGCTTTGGAGCACTAGGAAGTTCTAACTCCTGAGCACGACCAACGTAGTTGTTCCACTCAGCGATAACTTCGTCAACAGTAGGTTTATTCTCGCAATCAAAAGACATAAACACAGCTGCAGAGTGACCATCAGAAACAGGAACACGGATACACTGTGAAGTGATCGAAATATCCTTAGTAGGTACAATCTTTGAACCTTCGATAGCACCCCAGATTTTCAGTGGCTCCTGCTCAGATTTTTCCTCTTCACCACCAATATAAGGAATTACGTTATCTACCATCTCAGGCCAACGCTCGAAAGTTTTACCAGCACCTGAAATAGCCTGATAAGTACAAGCAAGAACTTTAGTAACATTATACTTTTCTTTCAGTGGGTGAATAGCAGGAACATAGCTCTGAAGTGAACAGTTTGATTTAACTGAAATAAAGCCGCGTTTAGTACCAAGACGTTTACGCTGAGCTTCAATAATCTTAGCGTGTTCTGAGTTAATCTCAGGAATAATCATAGGAACATCTTCAGTCATACGATGAGCAGAGTTGTTAGACATTACAGGGCACTCAGCTTTAGCGTATGCTTCTTCGAGTGCTTTGATTTCATCTTTTTTCATATCAACAGCACAGAATACAAAATCAACGCATGAAGCAACCTTTTCAACGTCGCTAGCATCCATTACAACCATATCTTTCATAGACTCTGGAATAGGTGAAGTCATAGCCCATCTGTCTTTTACGCATTCGTAATAAGTTTTACCAGCACTTCTAGGACTGGCAGCTAATACCTCAACATTGAACCATGGGTGATTCTCAAGTAACAGAGCAAATCTCTGACCTACCATACCGGTAGCACCGATAATACCAACTTTATACTGTTTCATAATAATTCCTCCGATTTTCAAAAAACGGTTGTGTTTTTCTTAATAATAATATATTATATAATCTATATGCAGATACATATAATTTTGCATTTTTTCTTATCTTATACTATATCACTAGGATATATCTTTGTCAATTTGATTTATTAATAATTCTCATATTATATAATTTTGAAAGGTAAACAAAATGAAAACTGTTGATTTTTATTATGACCTACCAAAAGAATTGATTGCTCAGACACCACTCGAGCCACGAGACAGCTCAAAAATGATGGTTCTTAGTAAAAAAGACGGTAGCATAAACCATAAGCATTTTTATAATATCATTGATGAATTAAACGAAGGTGACTGTCTGATTCTCAACGACTCAAGAGTATTGCCTGCTCGTATTTTCGGTGTAAAAGAAGAAACGGGTGCAAGTGTTGAATTCCTTATGTTAAGACAAATAAAAAACAATACATGGGAAACTCTTGCTAAACCAGGTAAAAAAGCTAAAATCGGTACTAAGTTTATTTTCGGTGATAGTATTATGGTTGGCACTGTTACCGATATCACAGAAGAAGGCAACAGAATCGTTGATTTTGAGAGTGAAGAAAATATCTATTCAGCTCTTGATAAAATCGGTCAAATGCCTCTTCCCCCTTATATTACTGAAAAGCTCACTGACAAAGAAAGATATCAAACTGTTTATTCTAATGAACTAGGTTCTGCTGCTGCTCCTACCGCGGGTTTACATTTCACTAAGGAACTTTTGCAAAAAATAAAAGAAAAAGGCGTTAACATAGGTTATGTTACACTTCACGTTGGTTTAGGCACTTTCAGACCAGTTAAAGTTGATGAAATCACTGAGCACAAGATGCATTCGGAACACTATGAAATTCCTGAAAACACCGCAAAGCTAATTAATGATACTAAGAAACAAGGCGGACGTGTTATCGCAGTAGGTACAACTTCATGTAGAACTTTAGAGAGTGTTGCTGAAAAATACGGTGAGATAAAACCATGTCACGGATTTACCGACATATTCATATATCCTGGATTTAAGTTCAAAGTACTTGATGGTTTAGTAACAAACTTCCACCTTCCTGAAAGTACACTCATTATGCTTGTATCAGCTTTTACAGGTTACGAAAACACAATGAATGCATACAAAGTTGCCGTAAACGAGAAGTACAGATTTTTCTCTTTTGGTGACAGTATGATGATAATATAAAGGATAAGATTTTATGTTCAAATTACTAAAGCAAGAAGGAAATGCCAGAAGATCAGAATTCAAAACACCTCACGGCACTGTGCAATTACCAGCTTTTATGAATGTTGCTACATGCGGTGCTATAAAGGGCGGTTTATCATCAATTGATTTAAAATCCATTGACACAC
>JAFVVB010000093.1 GCA_017502425.1 Ruminococcus sp.
AAATTGTAAGACTAATTATTCTTTTAGCTATTATAGCATTGGTTACGTTGTCTATTTCTTATATCTATCCTGATTATTTTTCAAAGATTGAGATAGCACTCACTCGTTTTCCTGTGTTTATAATTGGTTCATATTTTGGAAAACTTGTTTATGAAAAAAAGTCTTTACCAAGATATGTTTATATTCTGAGTGCATTATTAATTGTGATTTCGTTTGTGATTCTCAGTATGAATTTACTGAAAACACCTTATAAGAGATGGTTTTATATGGTAGGCGGTATTCCTCTTACATTAGTTATTCCTGGGTTATTAAATCTTATTAATCTGAAACCTTTGAATAAATTTTTCGCATTCTTCGGTTCAATATCGCTCAACCTATATATATCCCACGTTGTAGTTATTAGAGTGTATAAACTTCTGCCATTCGGTGATGAAAAGCGTTTATATATCTATCTGATTCTTTTAGCTATATCCGTATTAGTAGGATGGGTAGCTGAGTTGCTCGTTAAAGAAATTACTAAAAAGAAAGTAAAAGCTTAATTATTAGGAGTGCCATAGTTTATGGATAATAAATTTAAATTGGTATCAACATACAAGCCATACGGTGACCAACCAAAGGCTATTGATACACTTATAAATTCAATAAACAATGGGCACAAAGAACAGACTCTGCTCGGTGTTACAGGCTCAGGTAAAACTTTTACTATGGCTAATATTATCGAAAAGCTCAACCGACCTACTCTTGTATTAGCACATAATAAAACTCTTGCGGCTCAGCTTTGTTCTGAGTTTAAGGAGTTTTTCCCTGATAATGCCGTTGAGTATTTTGTATCATACTATGATTACTATCAGCCTGAAGCGTATATTCCTTCAACTGATACCTATATTGAAAAAGACAGCTCAATAAATGATGAAATTGATAAGCTTCGCCATAGCGCTACACTGGCTTTATCAGAACGCAGAGATGTTATTATAGTAGCATCAGTATCGTGTATATACTCACTCGGTGACCCAATTGATTACCGTAGTATGGTTATTTCTCTGCGACCTGGTATGCAGAAATCGCGAGATGAATTGCTTAAAAAATTGGTTGAACTCCAGTACGAGCGAAATGATATTAACTTTATTCGTAATAAATTCAGAGTCAGAGGAGATGTAGTTGAGATTTTTCCGGCTGCTTCTTCTGACAGAATTATCAGAGTCGAGTTTTTCGGTGATGAAATTGACCGTATTTCTGAGATTAACCCACTCACAGGTGAGCTGATGGGTACAGTACGTCACGCCGCTATTTATCCTGCTTCTCACTATATCGTTGGTGGCGAAAAGATGTCGAAAGCTATTAATGAGCTTGAACGTGAATTAGAAGAAAGACTCGAGTATTTCAGAAATAACGGCAAGTTATTAGAAGCACAGAGAATCGAACAGCGTACACGCTATGATATAGAAATGCTTCAGGAAATCGGAATGTGCTCGGGTATCGAAAACTATTCACGTGTTTTATCGGGCAGAAAACCCGGTTCTGCACCATTTACTTTGCTCGATTACTTTCCTGACGATTTTCTTTTATTTGTCGATGAATCCCATGTTACTTTACCTCAGGTCAGAGGTATGTTTGCGGGTGATAAAGCGCGTAAAACAAGTCTTGTGGATTTTGGTTTCAGATTACCTTCTGCTTTTGATAACAGACCGCTGAATTTTGATGAGTTTTACGAAAGAGTCAATCAGGCAGTTTTTGTCAGTGCTACACCGGGTGATTTTGAACTTGAAAAATCTGATGTTGTTGCTGAGCAGATCATCAGACCGACAGGACTTCTTGACCCTGAAATCTCAGTGCGACCTACCGAAGGTCAGCTTGATGATCTTGTATCAGAAATTCATAAACGAATCGATAAAGGTCAGCGTACTTTAGTCACTACACTTACTAAAAAGATGGCTGAAGACCTTACAACATATCTGGAAACACTTGATATAAAAGTGCGATATATGCACCACGATATAGATACAGTAGAACGCATGGAAATAGTAAGAGATTTAAGACTCGGTGAATTCGATGTTTTAGTTGGTATTAACCTGTTAAGAGAAGGTCTTGATATTCCTGAGGTTTCGCTGGTTGCTATATTAGATGCTGATAAAGAAGGGTTTTTACGTAGTGAGCGCTCACTTATCCAGACTGTCGGACGTGCTGCGCGTAACGTAGACGGCACTGTTATTATGTATGCTGACAGCGTAACTGACTCTATGAAGAAAACACTTGTTGAAACTGAGCGCAGACGCACTATTCAGCATCAGTATAATGTTGATAATAATATCACACCTAAATCTATTGTAAAAAAGGTTTCTGATGTTATAGAAATAACCACTCATTCTGACGAGAAACTTGATAATATCAAGAGACTATCTAAAGAAGAAAAATATAAGCTCATAGATAGCTTGAAGAAAGAAATGCACGCTGCTGCTAAACTTCTCGAATTTGAGCACGCAGCATTCCTACGCGATAAAATTAAGAAATTACAAGGGAAATAGGAGAGGGCATTATGGCTAAACCTAAGAAAAAACAGGAATACGGTAACGAAAGTATCGTTACGCTAAAAGGTGCTGACCGAGTAAGAAAAAGACCCGCGGTTATTTTCGGTTCCGATGGTATCGAAGGATGTCAGCACTCTGTGTTTGAAATTCTTTCTAACTCAATAGACGAAGCCAGAGAAGGATACGGAAAACTCATCACAGTAACACGCTATACTAACGGCAGTATTGAAATAGAAGACCATGGACGTGGAATTCCAGTTGACTATAATAAAAATGAGGAAAGATTCAACTGGGAACTTGTATTTTGCGAGCTGTATGCAGGTGGTAAATATAATAATAACGAGGGCAATAACTACGAGTATTCACTCGGTTTGAACGGTCTTGGTCTGTGTTCTACTCAATATTCATCTGAATATATGGATGTCGATATCAGAAGGGACGGCAAACGTTACTCGCTTCACTTCGAAAAGGGTGAGAATGTCGGTGGTCTTAAGACTGAAGATTATTCGCGTCGTGATACAGGTTCAAAAATCACATGGAAACCTGACTTAGAGGTTTTCACAGATATTGATATTCAGCCTGATTACTTTATTGATGTCTTGAAACGTCAGGCTATCGTCAACGCCGGTATCAAATTTGTGTTTAGAAATCAGGTCGGACGT
>JAFVVB010000094.1 GCA_017502425.1 Ruminococcus sp.
CTCTGCTTTCTTTTGTCTCTACATTATACATCGCTTTTTCGTGTTTGTCACAAAAATTATCGTAAGTGGTAAAATACATCACCTAAAATGCGATTTTTCATCCCCAAAATTCATTACTCTTACTTATCTTTGTTCATAATAAGTGCAACACTTAAAGCTGTTACACCAACTCCAAGCATCATAATCGCTGAGTCTGTGTCAATCTCATTCATTATTGAGAGTGCTACTACCGCTACACCCATAGCAAGCGATACCGCTTTAAAAATCAACTTTACTAAATCTTTGATGTTTTTCTCTTTCATTTTTCTCACCTCCGTTTTGGTTTTGTCGTTTGAACTGTCCACAGTATATACGCTAAAGCTGTTTTTGTATCGCAAAACTGTCCCAGTGGTTAAAAAATGATACTAAGATGCTAAAAATTCAAAGTAAAAGTGCAAAAAGAAAACGCCCTTTAGTGCATAAAGAGCGTTAACTTACTGAATATCATTCAATTATTACTGCTTCTTTTTGCCCATCAGTGAGAGACCACCAACGATAAAGCCGATAGTGAGCAACTTAGAAACGATACCAGGCAAAGTGAAATCAGCGATGCTTCCGTTAGCAATAGAACCTACCAATGCTAAACATCCTAAAACCAGTAAAACAATACCAAGAGCTTTCATGTTTATCTCCTTCCTATATATTTTCAAATATAACTTTTATTAAATATCATCAGTAATCATATGAGAATTCATCATATATTCTCTCTAATGCTTCTCTCTTTTCTGATTCAGAGTAGTCTAACCAGTCGAGTCGTTCAATCTTGCCGTACTGCATATTTACTTTGACGCAATCTTTGATTACTTCCTCATTAATTGCATCGTATTCTTCTTTGGATATTTCGTTTACTGAATCAGAATGATACAAGCCATCATAATAAAGGCCTTCGTTTTCACATGAGTAACACCACTTAGAAATATCGTTTGACACAAATTCAATCACTTGATTTTCAAGTGCATAGTTTTCATCATAACCGTGAAAACTCTTCTTAGGCTGTAAGAAGAAGTAGTTACCATCTTCCTGATTGTAGTAAGCAGTAAGTTCGTTGTTCAAACCACAAACGGTTTCGCAACGTATGAGTTTACCGTCTTCATAATAGTAGACATCAGCAGGAGATGTACTGCTAAGGCTAAATCCATCATCGCTGCTGTGCTGCTGAATAAACTCCATCTTTCCGTCAAAGTTCATATCTATCATTTTGATGTATCCGTGACCACCAACCGCACTCTCCATATTCCAGCTTTCGTTTTCTGACTTTATAATAGCATCGATAAAGCTGTCTTTGTATGAGTCCTTCTTGCTTTTACTTGAACTGCTTGACTTACTGCTTTTCTTAGTATTTGATTTTTTAGATGAGCTTGAGCTTTTCTTCGACTTCTCAGCCTTTTCCTTATCGTACTGGGCTTTGTCTTTCTTCACTTCTTCCAGCACGTCAACGAGCTTAAGTTTACCCTCACTTGGCTCGTAGTTTCCATTTGAATCTCTGACACCCGAAAGGCTATCACTCATATATGCGACTAAATCCAAGCCATCATCAAGCCAGTTTTTATACTCTCTGTATGTCCATATTTCACCATTTACGTCAGCTTCACTCATATCATATTTGATATCATTTGGGGCACCGTAATAATCATATTCAGTATCATACTCGAGATTAAAATCATCACCATCATATGAGTATAAATCCCAGAATCCGTGTCTGTGCATATATTCGCCTGATGTTTCTCCTGATTCACCGTTGGTACAGAAAAGTACTTTTCCGTTTTCTTTAACGATAGAAATACATCCAAACGGACCTGCTACGTGTACATAAAGCTGCTTTTCATCAAGAAGTGCTTTCACTTCTCCGTCTTTTATAGTATATACACTGGTTACTGTCTGAGTAATTCCCGGTTCTTCTTCAAAGTCTGTCGCATACATCATAACGAGTTCTTTAACTGAGTCAGAGTTAAGGTCATAAAGGTAACCCTTCGCCCCATTATCGTTATACTCACTCTTACCAAGTGCTTCTTCAATTACATCCTGATAGAGTCCTATGCCGGTATAATCATCTTTTTCTTTCTTCTCAGATTCTTCAGTACTTTCATTATTATCTGAGCCTGTGGTTGAGAAAACGTTCTTATCACCGCTGTTATTGACACTCAACTGAGGATCATAGTTTTCCTGCTCGTTTTCGTAATCATCAAAACCAACGTCTTCTCCGTTCATAGTAACCTTGCTGTCATCTTCATTGAGCTTACCATCTTCGTCGTATACTTTGGTGTATGTAGTGTTATGTACTCTGTCTGAATGTCCGTCTGTAAGATTATATAAATTCCAGAATCCGTTAGTATTTCCGTTTTTCTCAGAACTCTCACCTGTTACGGAAATATAGTACTCTCCGTCTCTTTCGACAACGCATACATCGCCACTTCCACCATCTTTATCATAGAAGATAATATCTTCCACGAGCCTTACCGACTTTCCGTTAGAAAGGGTATATACACGGCACACTCGTGCCTTGCCATTCTCGTCATCATATCCGTCATAGCTTTCGCTATCGTGCATCATAACAAGCTCGTCTACACCGTCGCCATCAACATCATACAGCACACCGGACGCGACCTCTTTGTTTGACTCGCACTCGTTAAGCACCTCCTGTATGAGGTCATCATACGCAGAAGGCATACCGTTATTTCTACTGTTTTTATTCTTAACCATTACTGCTACCACAACCGCAGAACACGCAACCGCAACCGCTAAACAGCACGCAATTATAGCTATCAGGGTTTTATTTCTGTCATTGTTATTCCCGCCGTTGTAATAGTTATTATCAAATCCATTTGCTCCGTAATTCATATTTTCATCCATGATCATCCACTCCTCAATTATTCGTCAGACTCATAATACTGTAATCGTAGGTATAATTATACTACAAAATGCATGAGAATACTTAAATTTCCTCCTATTTCGTTACTATTCATAAAAAGAGGTAACGGTTTTTGGCTAAATCGCAGACGATAAAAAATAGTTGCACTAAAACACACCTTAGTTTATGGCAATTATGTTCATAGAAAAACACATTATCGAAGTATATAATTATTACATATCAGTAAATCAGGAGGGATTTTTATGAAAAAATTATTATCATTTTTACTTACGCTCAGCGTACTGGTTGGTATGCTGGCTTTTGGATGTGTTTCAACTTCAGCTGCTAAAGCTGACATCGCTACAACCGATACACCGCAGTTTATTCTCACAAGTGAACCATACGGCGAAGCTCACCCTATCAATGGTTTTGTGTACGGATATATGGGTGACGCTGATGAAGATGGTGTCGTAACAGTAATGGACGCTACTGAGATTCAGTTAAGCTGCGCAAACCTCTCTGAATTATCAGAAACAGCTGCTCTTTTAGCTGATGTTGACGATGACCAGGAAGTCACAGTAATTGATGCTACTGAAATTCAGCTGTTCGCTGCTAATATGTCACAAAACGACAGCATTACCTGCACTTTATATGAAGACGATCGTCTTACATACTCCTACGATCAGATAGTTGATTATCTTGTAAACTACGGTACCTATGACGCTGAAGAGCAGTACTATTTTATTGGTCCTGACAGCGAAGAAGTTTTCGGTCCTGACTATATGTTTGCTTTAGCTTACGACACAAACAGAAAAACTATTGATTTTTACGCTCAGTCTTCAGAAGAAGACTCAAACACCATGTATATGACCGTTATGTCAGTTTCCCGTGATAACCCTGAGTTTGGTTATGCTTTCTACGTTGAAGATAATGGTAAGACTACATGCGATATCTACGGCACAGCCGAGTTAGTCGATTTAGGCAATTCAGTTTTCAGTATCGACTACACCGCATTCGCTGACACCACTATGGAAGAAGATGTTTTCGCTGATCTTGCTGCTTCGGAATTCTCAACAGCTATCGATGCTGCTGACCAACTGCTCTGGGAATATATCGATTACTACGTGTATGATATTTTCTGGTAATTCAAAATAGCAATATACACTAAAGCCAAGGGTTATACACTCTTGGCTTTTCTTTTTATGTGACTAACACACCTGAATTCGTATAATAAAAATTCGCCACTAGTAATTTTGGATAATTTTTCGCCATAGTTTTGTATATAATTCACACAGTTTTTACCTTGTTTGGATACTGTCACAAAAAGCACGAAAGAATTCTGTTTATAATGTTTATAGAATTATTTTTGAAATTTATGTATACTTATTTTGTGGTATGTCAAGCGGAATTTAGCCCTAACAATAATACAATAATCTCTAATTCAGGAGGCAGTTATGAAGAAGCTTATTTCTTTGACTCTGGCGCTTATTATGGTTATCTGCGCGATCGCAGTTTTTCCATCGTCTGCTGAAGAAACCGCTACTTTCAAAGAAGGCGATACGCTTTATATGAAGGTTGTATCACCGTCTGATTGGGTATCTTTCGGCGCTATTATGTACACTAACTTCACTCAGTACAGCAGAGAGGATAACGGTGGCGTATCCGTTATTATTGCTGACGCTGATAAATCAAAGTACGACCCAAGAACCGGCGTTACTTACGATGAAAGCAAAGGTGTTTATAAATACACCGTCACAGCCAAAGACGAAGGTGCTACCGTTATGCGTTTCTGGCGTGGCAACACAGAAAAGCTGTGGAACTGCTCCATCGCTTTAACCGCTGAAGACTATAACGCAGGCTACAACATGGTCACCATAGATGGCGGTATGACATGGGACGATATGGGCGAAAAGCTCACCTATTATGACCTCGATGTAAATCCTAGCCTCACACTTTCTGAAACTTCAGGTGAAATCGGTGACACATTCACCGCTACTGTTGAGCTAAACGAAAAAGAGGGCGTTACATATACATACGAAATTCTCGCTAACGGCGAAGTAGTAAGCAACTCAAAAACATACACTTTTACCGCTACTGAAAACGGTGCTGTTGGCATTACTGTCAATGTTATCGCAACCGATAAAGACGGTAAAAAGCTCGGCGAAGGCAGCGCATCCGCCACTGTTACCATCGGTGTTCCCGATATCACAGTAGGAACTATACCTGGTCTTTTTGCTCACGCGTATTCTGAATCTAAGGAAAGCGAAGCGTGGGTTAAGTGGTACGACGATAACGGCACCAGATATTTCCTCATGCCTACATGCACAAATAAAGAAAATCTTGAAATTTATAACAGTTACTCCACAAAAACTACAATAAACGGTGTTACAATAGAACCATACTCAGTAGGTGTTGTACCTTACACTGAAGGTGCCCAGTACTCTGTTAGTGCTAATAACAGAAACTATAAATTAAAAGTTATGGTTTCCAGCGCAGAGGCTGCTGTGTTTATCAACAACCCTGACGATTTTGATGGAAGCGATCTGTGGACATATCTTACAGACGATAAAGAAAACTACGCGTCTGCTACCGGTGCTATTCTAGATGACGAAGGCAACATCGACAACACCTCCATCAAGAAAATCAAAGGTAGAGGTAACACTTCGTGGGCTGCTGATAAAAAAGGTTTTAATATTAACTACAACGCCGCGGTATCTCTCGATGGTATGCAAAGCTGCAAGAAATTCTCTATCATCTCTAACTTCCAGGATCCTGCTCTTGCACGAAACAGAATCCTTTATGACCTTGCTGACGAAGTAGGAGTACCATACGCTTCCGACTCCCGTTTTACTGAGATATATATTAACGGCGCGTACATCGGAAACTACATGATGTGCGAAAAAGTTGATGTCGGCAAAAACACCCTTATTCCTGAAGTTGACGAAGAGGATTACTTAAACTACACTTCTGGTGCTCAGGATAATTTCTCATTCGTGTGCGAAATTGATAACGCTCCTTCAGCCGACGATTTCACAATCACAATGGGCAATAAAAACAAAATCACTATGAAGTCTCCTGAATTAGCTCAGGGCGATGACGGATATGATCAGGTCAAAAACTTCATCAAAGATAAGTACGACACAATGTGGAATAAAATTACATCAAACGCTAGTGATGTAAATGAATATATCGACGTTGAGTCTTTAGCTCAGGTTTACCTCATCAACGAACTCGGTAAAAACTGGGATTCGGGCGCAGGTAGTTTCTACTTTGTATATAAACCTGATGAAAGCGGTCACTATAAATTCTTCGCTTCTCCTGTATGGGACTACGATAACTCTTTAGGTAACGCTAACGGTGTAGCAAGTGACCTGAGAAATTTAGGTATCAACGATTATACACTTCCTACCGGCTGGTTCTCTAAACTCAAGAACGGTTACGGCGGCCCTAACTTCCTTAGTGATTCTATTAAAAACTGCGATGCTTTAAATAAAATGATTCCTACCGTATGGTTTGAACAGTTCGTTCCAGCAATTGAGAATAAACTAAACGGCGAAAATCTTAACAATACTGAATTATACTCATCCGACGTATATCTTTCGTATCTTTCAAAGAGTGCTGCTTTAAACTACATCCGCTGGGATATGGTTACTGATACCAGCTGGATTGCTAACCACACTTCTTTGACAAAATCCGACGCTACATATAAATACAACGAACACTCTCAGGTAACAGGTGTTGACTATAAGCAGGACTCAACTGCTACAAAATACACTAAATACAGCTTTGCTGATGAGTTTAAGTACATGATAGACTGGACTAACTCACGTGCTGCGTGGTTATCAAATGAGTATTTTGACTCTTACACACCTAGCGAAGTGAAACCTACCGAGCCTCCTGAGACTCAGGAAACACAGCCTGTTCTTCCTGATAAAGAACCTGAGCTAGACCTTACTAACGCTATCGCTGCATGGCAATTCGATCCAAACGGCAAAGTTGCTGAAGAAAAGCTCAGCGAATACGGTAGCGCTGATGAAGGCTATCAGGCTACTTTCGGTAATGGTAAATTATCAGGCACTATCGACGGCACTAAAATGCGTGCACTCGAGTGGTCTGTCGCTGAATACGGCACCAACGGTCTTAATATGGTTCCTATTATGCCGGCAGGTTCTAAGAATCTCTGGGGTACACCATATGTTCAGTTTGAAATTTCAACAAAAGACTATACTGACATTCACTTCACAGCCTATATGGCAGGTTCTAAAAAATGTCCTGCTTCATGGAAAATGCAGTACAGCTTAGACGGCGAAACCTTCATAGATATTGACGGTGCAGTTGCTACTATCGAGTCGTCTAAACGTAAACTGATGACTCCGTATCTTAACAACGTCGCTCTTCCAAGCGCTATTGATAACAAGGATAACGTCATTATAAGAATGGTTCCTGTATCAGATACTACTGTTAACGGCGGCACTACTGCTGACGACCCAACAGGCGGCGAGCTTGCACTTAATAACATTCTCATTAGTGGCACAAAGAAATCGTCCCCACTTTTAGGAGATGTTGATAAAGATGGTTTAGTTACTATCATAGACGCTACTTGCGTTCAGCGTATCAGCGCTCAGCTTGATGATATTGCTGAGGAAGACATCTTTATTGCTGACGTTGATAAAGACGGTCTAGTCACTGTAATTGATGCTACTTTTATCCAGCGTTTCGTCGCTGAACTGATAGAAGAGTTTTAAATAAGTAAATATTTTAAGCCCTATCTTTACGGTAGGGCTTAGATTGAGAGGATTGATTAATATGAAAAAGATACTGAGCTTACTACTTGCTCTGATTATGGTGCTGTCACTTTGCACTGCCGCTGTGGTATCAAGTGCTGCTACTTCATCGGTAGCGCCTACCGTTGCTACTGCTCCTGGTTTATATGCACACGCATACAGCAAAGGCGAAGCAGACACAGAAGCTTGGGTTAAATGGTACGAAAAAGATGATACACTCTACTTCTTCATGCCTGCTGCAACTGATGCAAAAAGCATTGAGATTTACAACGCTTATGAAGACGATGCTGTTTTCAATGGTGTTACTATAAAGTCAAAAACCAGCGAGATAGTAAACTACGAAGAAGGCAAAGAATACACAGTCAAAGCAGACGGTAAGGATAATAACGTCATCATCATGCGTTCAAGCGCTGAGGGTGCTATGTTTGTTAACAACACCGCTGATTTTGACGGCATGAATCTGTGGGATTATCTGACAGATGATAAGTCAAACGACGCCAAAGCTACCGGTGCTATCTTAGATGATAAAGGTAACATCGACACCACCCCTATCAAAAAAATAAAAGGTAGAGGTAACACTTCATGGGATGCTGATAAGAAGGGCTTCAACGTAACATACGATGAGGCAGTTTGCTTTGGCACTATGCAAAAATGCAAAAAGTTCTCACTCATCTCTAACTTCCAGGACGCATCTCTTAACCGTAACAGACTTCTTTACGATTTAGCTGACGAAGTAGGCGTGCCATACGCTTCTGACTCACGTTTCGTAGAATTCTACGTTAACGGCGAGTACTTAGGAAACTATCAGGTATGCGAAAAAGTTGATGTTGGTAAAAACACTCTTATGCCTGATATCGATGACGAAGACTACTTAAACTATGTAGACGGCACTCAGACAAACTTTGAGTTCGTATGTGAAATCGACGCTGGTCCTGACGAGGACGACTTCACAGTAAAAGCAGGTAACGGCAACAACCTCACTATGAAAGCTCCTGAACTCGAAAAGGGCGATGTTAACTACTCAAAGGTTCAGAAATTCATCAAATCTAAATACGACCTCATGTATAAACGTCTCACAGAAAACCACGAGCTTGTTGATGCTTACATCGACATCGAATCTTTAGCTCAGGTTTACATCATCAACGAACTCGGTAAAAACTGGGATTCAGGTGCAGGTAGTTTCTTCTTCGTATATAAACCTGACGAAGACGGTAAGTATAAATTCTACGCTTCTCCAGTATGGGACTACGATAACTCTTTAGGTAATGCACAGGGTGTTGAGGGTGACCTTGACCGACTCGGTATTGATGACTACGAAGAGCCAACCGGCTGGTTCTCTAAATACAAGAACGGCTACCGTGGCCCTAACTTCTTAAAGGAAGCTGTTGCTAAATGTGACGCACTCAACGAAATGATTCCTAAAGTATGGTTTGAACAGTTCGTTCCTGCCATCGAAAACAGATTAAATGGTACAGGTTTAACTGACACAGAGCTTTATTCAAGCGACGTTTATTATAACTATTTAGATAAGAGTGCTGACATGAACTTCATCCGTTGGGATATCATTCAGGAGCCTCAGTGGATTGCTGACCACACTATGTTAAAGCAGTGCCACGCTACTTACGAATACAACCGTTACGGTCAGATTGTTGGCGTAAACTACTCTCAGGATAGTAACTACACATTCTACGACGAGTATGTATTCGACGCTGAGTATCAGTACATGATTGACTGGACTAACTCACGTGTAGCATGGATGTCAAGTCAGTACATCAAAGACTACACTCCTGAAACTCCGGTTTCCGACCTTAGAGGCGACGCTGATTTAGACGGCGTAGTTTCAGTAATGGATGCTACTGAAATTCAGCTTGATTTAGCTGACCTTATTGAAATGAGCGATCTCGCGTTAACACTTTCTGATGTTGACGATGACTCTCAGGTTTCAGTAATGGACGCTACTGAAATCCAGCTTTTCATTGCTCAGAAAATCGAAGAGCTCTGATATTAACTAACTTAAAAACCGACCACGCCGTAATGGTTTGGTCGGTTTTATATTGACCTGAAAACGTAAAAGCGGTATTATATTATGGAAAAAGGAGTCGGAGGATACTATGATTATTGATACACATGTTCATATCGGAACGATGCTCAATTTTGATATGAAAGAAGAGCACATCACATATATGATGAAAGAATACGGCATTGACCACTGTATCGTTTCTAACAGCGAGTGTGCGACTCACGATCATTTTCAGAATCCTATCCCTGAAAAATACGTTAAAAATCACATCGACACCAATGAACGTGTCATCGATTTTGCGAGAAAAAACGAAGGTAAAATCAGCGTGGCGCTGTGGGTGAATCCATACGAAGACGTATCTACTATCGAACCTCTTATCATTAAAAACCGCGACATTGTAAAAGCGGTTAAATTCCATCCTTTCCACTCTAAACTTAAATTCAGTAGCGACGAAATCCAGAATTATATCAAACTTTCTGAAAAATACAACCTGACGGTAGTAACCCATACGGGTGATGGTGAGTGCGATGATGTTAAGCTCGTATACGAGATGGCACTCAAATATCCTGATGTTAATTTCGTAATGGTGCACATGGGACTTGGTACTGATAATAACGAAGCTATTAATCTCATCAGTAAACTCCCTAATCTTTACGGTGATACTACCTGGGTAAGCATTGAAAGCACCTTAAACTTCCTGAGAATCTGTGGGGACGATAAAATCGTCTTCGGCTCAGATGCACCTATCGACGGAAAAGACACTTATCTTGATAACGGAAAAGGGGACAGAAGTTTATATCAAGCCTACTTCAATGAGTTTAAAGATATGGTATCATCTGAAACCTACGATAAAATTATGTATAAAAACGCTATGAAACTATTCGATATAAAGGACGTATAATGAAACGATTAACCGCATTATTAATAGCTCTACTTATGTTTTTGCTCACTTCGTGTTCTTTCATCGAAGTTGATATTAATGACACAAACAGCGAAAATGAAAACTATAAATTAATTACTGAAATTAACCACTATGTAGTAGAACCTGATGATAAACTTCATATGAGCGATGAAGATGAAGTGCACTACAAAAATCTTATGGACGCTACTTTAAGCCGTAATCAGGATATAAAACTCAGTAGCGATAAAACTAAAAATGAGTACTACGTAGATTTGCTAAAACAAAGTCCGTATTACTTCTTTTTAGATTCATGTACCATTGACAACGATACTGTAAAGCTTGAGTATAAATACAGTAAAAAAGAGCAGGAAGATATGCTTTTTTTCATTGACTCCTCTTTTCTTGAAATATGTAACTCAAACTCAAGCGAAAAAGACAACGCTCTCGATAAAATCCTCAATGTCCACTCAGCAGTCGCAAAGCTGATAAAATACGATACCGAGCGAACCGATAATAAACAGTATGGTTCTCATTTATTAAAATACCCTGAAGATGAGATATATAAAGCACTAAAAGACGAGAAAAGTCTGTGTTTCGGTTTCTCTTACATTTTCCGCTACGCACTTTTACAGCTTGACATCGACTGTTTCTGCGTTTACGGCGAATGCACCTCGAGAAATCAGGCACATATGTGGAATATATTCAAATTTGATGACGAGTTTTTCACGTGTGATCCTGCGTGGGACCGAGCAGAAGACGATTACGCTCATCTGTTAAACTTCGGAAAAACCGATAAAGAGCGAAAAGCCGATACTCTAGACAAAATCAAATTTTCATCTACTTTTTTCAATGAATATGAAATAATACGATGTAGCGATGAGAGGTTTGATATATTCAGAGGAATCGTGAGATACTCCTACGTAAAACCTCACACATATTATATGGAAGACTTTGAAGGTGAAGAGTATATTTTCAATACTGAAACTTTTAAG
>JAFVVB010000012.1 GCA_017502425.1 Ruminococcus sp.
CTTTTTTCGGAACAATAACCTTAAATGCAGATTCGATTACTCTGACTGACGGATCTTTTAAGTTGTAAATCTCGCCGTCAAGACCGATATCTATTTTTTCATCGTGTTTAAACTTAATTTCCTTGCATTTTTTATGTAAAATGAACTGAGCCTTTTTATGACCGATATGCTCGCCTTTTGTGAATATACCGATAAGCTTAATAAACTGCCACAACGAAACAGTAGGCACAGCTAAGAAGTCGATGTTACCGTCATTGAGATTAGCAAGCGGTGTAGCTTTAAAACCGCCACCGTAGAAGTTTCCGTTACCAACGACGCACATCATCTGAGTTTTATATCCCTGAGGCAAAGTCACCTTTTCGCCATCAGCAAAAATCTCGAATTTATGCTTACGTTTAGAAAACAGACAAATCACAAGCGCTACTTTATACGCAGTTGAACCACTCATCAGCGGAAAACGTTTTATCTTCTGAGCCTGATTAGCAACGGCGCAGTCATATCCCACGGAAATGGTGTTCATAGCATACTTCCCGTCGCACTCAAGCAAGTCGATAGTAACCATATCGCCCTTAATCATTTTCTCCAAGTCGAGAAAATCCTCAGCATCTGCATCAAAGCTCTTGATAAAATCGTTTCCTGTACCGCATGGCACTACACCAAGCGCACAGTTATCAAAACCGACCATACCACTCATCGCTTCGTTAGCGGTTCCGTCGCCACCACACGCATATACTCTTACAAAATCATCAGTACTGCTGACGTAATCATGTGCGAT
The DNA here is from genome assembly GCA_017502425.1 of Ruminococcus sp. Taxonomy (GTDB): domain Bacteria; phylum Bacillota; class Clostridia; order Oscillospirales; family Acutalibacteraceae; genus Ruminococcoides. The sequence continues at coordinate 776 of JAFVVB010000012.1, forward strand.
ACGCTGAGCATCTTTTGGTCCTTTAGTCACTTCGATAATACATTCGTCCTGAAACTTTATCTGTGATATTCTTTTTTTCAGTATTTCTACTGAATTCTTCTTTCCCGCAAAAGCATTCAATATAAACAGATGTTTCATACTTTACCCCTAAGTGAAAGATTATAGATAGCTAATCGATAGTTTTCATAAACATATCTAGTTCACGTCTGAGTCTTCCAATCGGCAGACCTACTACGTTATAGTAGTCACCGAAAATCCCTTTGACGAGTGTTTTCCCTTTGGACTGGATGCCATATGCGCCTGCTTTATCCATCGGATCCTTAGTTTTTATATAGTCTCTGATCTCGTCGTCGCTAAGCTCAAAAAACTCAACTTCAGTAATTTCCGTAAAGCTGTGCTTTTTTTCACCACATACTATGGCGCATCCTGTCATAACCTGATGCTTTCTTCCCGATAACATTTTAAGCATCGAAAAAGCATCATTTTCGTCTTTTGGTTTACCCAGCACCTGAGAGTCAACTACTACGACGGTGTCGCTGCCGATAACCACTTCGTCTTTGTGATTTTGTGCGACGTCACACGCTTTTAAAGTAGCGAGAAAACGTGGAATTTCTTCAACCGCCATATCGTGTAAAATCGTTTCGTCAGCATTTGATACCACTATATCAAATTCACTCACTATTTCTTTGAGTAGTTCCCTGCGTCTTGGGGACGCTGATGCCAGAATAACTTTTCTCATA
>JAFVVB010000095.1 GCA_017502425.1 Ruminococcus sp.
ATTATCTTTCATTTTATGAGTAGCAGTAACGGATGCACGGCTGACAGGCCAACAAAAAGCGCACTTGTGCGCCGCCAGTAGTATTAGGGTTATACCCGAAAATGAAATACCCCCTGTTTTACAGGGGGATACTTATTATTTAGTACAGTAGAAAGCTGAAAATAAAATGAAAAAAGTCCCCGTGAAAAACGGAGACTTAGCTTTCAATATCCAATTAGATAGCACGAGTAACTTTGCCTGAACGTAAGCAACGTGTGCAAGCGTGTACTCTCTTTGGTGAACCATCAACGATAGCTTTAACGCGCTGAACGTTTGGTTTCCAAGTTCTGTTTGAACGTCTGTGTGAGTGAGAAACCTTGATGCCAAACTTAACATCCTTACCACAGAAATCACATTTTGCCATTTTCCCACACCTCCTTGCTCTTATTACAAAATGCTTTGTTAACTTGTCCATAATAACAGAAAACAAATAAAAATGCAATACCTTTTTTAAAAATCTTTTTTACTTGTTTTTTATAGGCGGTTATAGTATAATATACTATGTCTAATTATAAGTGGCAGTTTGCCGTTTTTTGGAGGATTAATAATTGTTTAGCGAACTTATTGCATTATTCAATGGTCAGGGCGATTTTATGTCTATTGTTATTCATATTCTCGCTATTCTGATGGTTATTTTTTTGGTGTTACCGTTTCATGAGTGGGCACACGCGTGGGTTGCTTCACTTTTAGGTAACACTTCTATCAAGTACAGAGGAAGACTTTCGTTAAATCCGCTTTCTCATATTGACTATATGGGTGCGTTGTGCTTGCTTTTATTCGGATTCGGTTGGGCTAAGCCTGTACCCGTTGATGACCGTAATTTTAAAAACCCTAAGGTCGGTATGGCTATTACTGCACTCGCAGGTCCTGTGGCTAACATAGTAGCAGGTATCGCAGGAGGACTGATTTTCTACGCACTTTTGTTTTTAGCTCCTCAGTTTGCTGTGAATACTTTAGGCGGTTATGTGATGATATTTTTAAATTATTATATTGTCATTAACTGTTCTTTAGCTGTATTTAACCTTTTACCGATACCACCACTTGATGGTTCAAAAATTCTTTTTGCGTTTTTACCTGATAGACTTGTGTATAAGTTTTATCAGTATCAGCAGATGATATCAATGCTTCTGATTGTACTTTTATTTATGGGTGTACTTGATGTACCGCTCAGTATTTTACAATCAGCACTTATGAAGTTTATTACTTTCATCTGTTCATTCCCGTTTAAACTTTTTGCGTGATTTACGCCTTATATTTTGAGAGGAGGGCTATAAATGGAAGAAAAAATGAATATCGAAAACCTTTTGTTGCCTGAAACTCAAGATGCAACCGTAGCTGATGAGAACGTTGCACTTACCTATAAATTCGAGGCATTTGAGGGTCCGCTTGATCTTTTGCTAAGCCTTATCACTAAGAATAAAATCGATATTTACGATATCTGTATCGAAGATCTTTTGAACCAGTATATGGAGCAGATTAATCTGATGAAAGAAGAGGATATGGATATTGCTTCCGAATTTTTGGAGATGGCGTCACGACTGGTGTATATCAAATCGGTTATGCTGCTGCCTAAATATGAGGAAGAAGCAGAAGACTTAAAGAAAGAACTCACCGGACAGTTGCTTGAGTATCAGGAGTGTCGTAAAGTTGCTAAGATGCTCGCACCTATGGTCTCTTTTGATACTTTTTCTAAAGAGCCTTCACCGGTTGAGTTTGACCTGACATATAACAGAATTCATCAACCTGACGATATAGCACTCGCTTATGTCGGTGCTGTGGGAAGAGGTAAACGAAGACTTCCGCCACCACGAGACGCTTTTTCGGGAATTGTATCGAGAAAGATAGTATCTGTGAGTTCCCGCATTATCCACGTTATGCGAAAACTGTGGCGTGGACGCACCGTTACTTACAGAGAACTTTTCGTCGCAAGTAAAGAAAAGAGCGAGCTTGTTGCTACATTTCTGGCTGTGCTCGAGCTTGTAAAAGGAAAAAGAGTTGTTATCGACGGCAACGGCGATGACGCTAAAGTTTCAATGATTGAGAGGTAAACCATGACAAAAGAAGAATATAAAGCCGCCATTGAGGCAATACTTTTTGCATCAGGTTCCTCTGTACCTGTGTCAAGATTGGCTCAGACCCTTGAACTGACTGAAAAACAAGCTGAAAACTACGCATCAGAATTGTCCAAAGAGTACGAAGAAAGCACTCGTGGTATCACTGTCATTAAGCTTGATAAAAGCTACCAGATGGTATCTAAAAAAGCGTATGCGCCACAGATTCGTACTGCGATGGATTTAAGAAGAAACGTTCCGCTGTCACAGGCGGCGATGGAAGTACTCGCAGTAGTTGCGTATAACCAACCAGTCACTAAATCTTTTATCGAGCAGGTAAGAGGTGTTGACTGTTCAGGTGTTATTGGTTCGCTGACTACTAAAGATTTAATCGAAGAAAAGGGAAGACTTGAACTTCCGGGACGTCCGCTTTTATACGGCACTACCGAGAATTTCTTAAGATGTTTTTCTATTTCATCTTTGGACGAACTCCCACCACTTCCTCAGAAAGAGAAGAATCCTGATGAGAACTCTCTTGATGATGACGGTCAGCTATCGATTTTTGAAGAAGAAAATAAAAATGCTGATACCGATGAAAATACAGCAGATAATGATGACGATACTATCACCGCAACCGTTGGTGAAATTATCGAAAAAGCAACCGATGAGTAAGTTTTGCCTAAAGAGGTGAGCACGTGATAGCGTTAATTATTCTGCTTTTCGTTTTTTTGCTGATTACTGCTCTGTGCTTTGTGAAACTTCGATTTTATGCGGTGTATAGCGAGAAGCTTACATTAAAGCTTAAAGTGCTTTTTTTCACTTTCACACTCGTTCCGTATAAAAAGAAGAAAAAGAAAAGTGGTAAGAAAAAGCAGGAAAAGAAAATTCCGAAAAAGAAAAAAGAATCTAAACCTAAGAAAAAGCAGGATTCGTATCTTAAGAAACTTAGCAGTAAAAAAGGCGTAGATGGACTGTTTTCTATCTTAGTCGATGTAGCAAAGCTTGCTGCTAGTACCATGAAAAAAGTTTTTTCAAAGGTTGTTTTTGATAAATTTGATGTCCGTGTAAAAGTTGTCGGAGAAGATGCTGCTGATACAGCGCTTAAATACGGTAAGCTGTGTGGTGGATTTTACAGCGCCGTTGCGATAGTGTGTGAAACGGCTAAATGTGAGCACTATACTCTTGATGTTAAACCTGATTTTGACGATGAAGCCAAGATGTATGTGCACGCTGATTTTGATTTTTACATCAGACTTTTTTATGTACTGAAATATGCACTCAGTGCACTTATTAAGTTGTTGATAATCAGATATAAGAGATAATGTAAAGGAGATAAATAGTATGAGCGACCATCCAATTAATTCATTAATGGACACTACTATGAAGAAAATCAAGGAAATGATAGATGTTAACACTATCATAGGTGACCCTATCACTACACCTGACGGCACTACCGTCATTCCTGTGTCTAAGGTCAGTTACGGCTTTGCATCCGGTGGTTCAGACCTTCCTACTAAACGTGATAACAAGGAATGCTTCGGTGGTGGTAGCGGTGCTGGTGTTACTATTAATCCGGTTGCTTTCCTTTATATTTCTAAGGATATGGTTAAACTTATTCCTATCGAAAAATACGATGGTGCTGTTGATCGAATTGTTGGTATGGTGCCTGATATGTTCGATAAAGTTGCCGATTATTTTAAGAAAAATAAGGAAGAAGACGTTGATGTTTCTGATTTAGATAAGGATATCGATGAATTCGAGATTTAAAGCATAATAAAACCGCATTTTTCATATATACTTAACGGTGATTATATGAAGCGGTTTTTGAGCACTGTTTTAGTTGCGTGTATTTTTATATTCAGTTTTAGTGTGAGCGCCTGTGCCGAAGAGGTGTCTTTGTCGGCACAGGCTTATGTGCTTTATTGTGTCGAAAATGATACGGTTTTGCTGTCAAGAAATGCCGATAAAAAGCTGAAAATGGCGTCTACTACTAAGATTATGACGGCGTTATTGACGCTTGAAGAAGCGAAAAAGCACGATAAGATGGTAACCTTTTCTGAGTCTATGATAGCTCAGGGGAGCTCGATGTATTTAAAAGTCGGTGATACTGTACATCTTTCCGATTTAGCTATCGGTATGCTGATGGCATCGGGAAACGATGCTGCTAACGCTGCGGCTATTACTATATCAGGAAGTGTAGAGAATTTTTCAAAGCTTATGAATGAACGAGCGAAAAAGCTTGAAATGAAGAACACAAGCTTTGTTACACCATCGGGACTTGATGATGATAATCACTACTCGACCGCTTATGATTTAGCTTTACTTATGGCACACGCTTTAAGGAATGAACAGTTTTGTGAGATATCGAAAAACAAGTCTATGACTGTTGATTTTTTTACACCCCAGAAAAAGGTCACCTATCAGAATCATAATAAACTTCTTTCACTTTATGAGTACTGTGTTTCAGGAAAGACAGGATATACTCAAAGCGCAGGCAGATGCTTAGTGACTGCATCGAAAAAGGACGGACTTACGCTGATAGCGGTTACGCTTAATGCACCGTCTGACTGGAATGACCATATAAAGCTTTATGATTACGGGTTTGGACGATTTTGTGCAATTGATACCGACTTGAGTGATGAAAGGTATTTTGCTGACGTGGTCGGTTCAGATGTAGATGTGGTTGAGTTGTACTCAAATAAAGGGAAAAATACGGTTTTAGATATTGATAAAAAAGACTCGGTGACTAAAACGATATATAAGCCTGAGTTTATTTATGCTCCCGTAAAAAAGGGAGATAGGGTAGCCTTGGTTGAGTATTCACTTGATGGTAAGGTTATCCATAAAGAATATTTGTATGCATCAGCTGATGCAAAAAGAATTAAAGAAAAAGATATATTTGACTATATAAAAGATTTGTTCAGAGATTAGCGTCTTTGGATTTGGAGGAAAGTATGAAAAAAGAGCTTGTAAGACTTCAGAAAATGCTCGCTGATTGCGGGGTGGATTCCCGTAGAAAGTGTGAGGAGCTTATTAAAAGAGGTCAGGTCAAAGTCAACGGACGCGTTGCTGTAATCGGAGATAAGGTTGATCCGTACAGCGATAAAGTTTTCGTAAAAGGCAGACGTGTGACAGGTTCTGCTAAGCCTAAACATCGCTATATTATGCTGAATAAACCACGCGGTTATGTTACTACAATGAATGATGAGAGAGGCAGAAAATGTATCGCTGAACTCATCAAAGATATCGATGAGCGTGTTTATCCTATCGGGCGACTCGATAAGGATTCCGAGGGTATGCTGTTACTTACTAATGATGGCGATTTTGCTAATCACATAATGCATCCTAAAAAGCACATCAATAAGGTGTACAGAGTCACAGTGCGTCCTGCTATCACAGAAGAGCAGATAGATAAGCTCCAAAGTGGCATTGTACTCGATGGCAGAAAAACTGCTCCTGCACAGGTCAGAGTAGTAACTAAGCAAGAAGGAAGAGCTGTACTCGAGATAGTGCTCAGAGAGGGCAGAAATCGTCAGATAAGACGTATGTGCGAGTCAGTGAATTTAGAAGTAGCACGACTTAAACGTGTTGCCGTAGGAACGGTAAAACTCGGAGGACTCAAACAGGGTATGTATCGTGATTTATCAGAAGATGAAGTACGACGTCTTTCTCACGACCCTAATCCTAATAAGAATTCAAGATAAGAAGGTTTTAGTATGCTTACAATTACTCCTACTGAAAGTAAAGAGATACTTAATAAATGCGGCATTGAAAATGCAACTGTACTGATGTGTAAAGAAGATTATATAGAAAAAGGGTACATAGCATTTATTCAGAATGGTTATGTGCTTGATATCGTTGGGTTTGAGGTTTATTATGCTGACGAGAATCTTTCAAACAAGGAATCGTATATTATTGCTGATACGCTGATTAAGAGTCTCGGTTCATATGCGCTGAATCATTCGTGTTTTTATATAGAATGTTCTAAAAAAGAATTATTCGATTTGTTGAAAAAATTCTCGTTTGCTCAAAATGACAATAAATTAACAATAAATCTTCAGCAGTTATTCAAAGTGTGCAAAAATTGATTTTTGCACACTTTTTTCTTGTTTTTTACATATGATTGCGGTATACTATATAATGACGAAAAATAGATGTTATTTAACATAGATTTAGGAGGAAATGGCATGAGTTTTTCTAATCTTTCTCAGTTAAGAGAAGAGCTCAATAAAACTTCTGGCGTTGAAATTCTTAACAAGTTTTTTGACGATGGTAGTTTTTGTGAAACAGACGCATTATTAAAAACCGAGAGTGATTTTGCGGAAGCAGTGACAGGTTACGGTACAGTTATGGGTGTTCCGGTATATGCTTTTGCTCAGAACTGCGACGTAGCATCAGGTGCTATGAGTAAATTACAGTCTAAGAAAATCGCTCGTCTCTACGATCTTGCTAAAGCTACCGGTGCTCCTGTGGTTGGTTTTTTTGACAGTTGTGGTGGTAGACTAGAAGAGAAAAACGACCTTTTAGCTGCTTATGGTGAAATTTTAGGCAGAGCATCATCTATCTCAGGTGTTGTTCCTCAATTAGCAGTAGTGCTCGGTACTTGTCTTGGTACTTCTGCACTTATCGCTTCTTCTGCTGACTTTATCGTTATGACTAAGGACGCTGAACTTTCAATTAACGTTACAGGTGAAGACTCTAGTGCGCAGTGTAACGCACAGTGCGGTATCGCTAACATCGTATGTGAGGATAAAGACGAGGCTATCAAGAGTGCTCAGGACCTCATCACTTATTTCCCATCTAACAACCTCGACGTAGCTCCTACTGACGACGCTCTTAATCCTGTTGATAACGCTGAGTGCACAGTATGCTCTATTGCTGATGCACAGTCTTTGTGCTTTATTAACGAGGATTACAGCGACAGCGTTACTACTGCTTTCGGTAGAGTTAACGGTGAGACAGTTGCTTTTGTATCAACAAGCGGTGATATCATCGACTGTAAAGCTGCTCAAAAAATTGCTAAAATCGTTTCTTTTGCTGATGCGTTTTCTATCCCTGTTGTTACAGTAGTAGATGCAAAGGGCTTCAAATCGCTCAAATCAGCTGCTAAAGTTACTTCTGTATACGCTGAAGCTACTACTGCTAAAATCGCTATCATTAAAGGCGAAGCTGTTGGTTCTGTATATATTGCGCTCGCTGGCGAAGCTAGTGGTGCTGATGTAAGATATGCTGTTGAGGGCGCCGTTATTTCTCCTATTAACCCTAAAGCTCTTGCATTCATCATGGACAGCGAGGCTATGAAAGTTAAAGTAGAAGATCAGGATAAAGTTGCTAATGAGTTTGCACAGCGTGAGTTAAATGCTGTGAATGCAGCTGTAAACGGATACATCGACGATGTAGTCGCTGATACACAGCTTAGAGCTAAGGTTGTTTCAGCGCTTGATATGCTTTCATCAAAGCGTGTTGAAACATTACCTAAGAAACACAGCACTATTTAATTAATTATAAACTTCAGATATATGAAAGGATAATTGATATGAAAAATTTAAGAATCACCGTTAATGGTACAACATACGATGTTCAGGTAGAAGAAGTAAACGGCGCTGTTGCTCCTGTTGCTGCTGCTCCTGTTGCTGCCCCAGCCCCAGCTGCTGCTCCAGCTCCAGCTGCTACTCCAGCTCCAGCTGCTGCTCCTGCTCCAGCTCCAGCTGCTCCTGCTGATGCTCAACCAGTCCCATCTCCAATGCCTGGTACTATTATGTCAGTAAACGTTACTGCTGGACAGGCTGTAAAATCTGGTGACGTTTTAATTGTATTAGAAGCTATGAAGATGGAAAATGAAATCAAAGCTCCTCACGACGGTACAGTAGCTACTGTAAACGTAGAAAAAGGTGCTTCAGTTGATTCAGGTCAGACACTTGTTACATTATCATAATTAAAGGTGAGTTATTATGGCTAAACAGATTAAAATTACTGAAACTGCTCTGCGTGATGCTCATCAGTCATTGATTGCTACACGTATGACACTCGACGAGATGCTTCCTATTTTAGATAAAATGGATAAAGCAGGTTTTTATTCACTCGAGTGTTGGGGCGGTGCTACATTCGATAGCTGTCTGCGTTTCTTAAACGAAGACCCATGGCACAGACTCCGTACTATCCGTGACCATTGCAAAAACACTAAACTCCAGATGTTATTCCGTGGTCAGAATATGCTCGGTTACCGTCACTATGCTGACGATGTTTTAGAGTACTTTGTACAGCGCTCAGTTGCTAACGGTATCGATATCATCCGTATTTTCGATGCACTTAATGATATCAAGAACTTAAAAACCGCTATCAAAGCTGCAAAAAAAGAGGGTGCTCACGCTCAGGTTGCTATTTCATACACAACAGGTCCGGTGTTTACTGACGAATACTATGTTGAGTATGCTAAGCGTATCGCTGACGCAGGTGCTGATTCTATCTGTATCAAGGATATGGCTGCACTTTTAACTCCATATAACACAGAAAGTTTAGTTAAAGCTATCAAATCAGAAGTTGATATTCCGCTTCAGCTTCACACACACTATACATCAGGTCTTGCATCTATGTGTTTGTTAAAGGGTGTTGAAGCTGGTGTTGATATGATTGATACTGCTATCTCACCACTCGCTTTAGGTACATCACACGCTCCTACTGAGTCTATGGTAGCTGCTTTAATGGGTTCACAGTATGACACAGGTATCAAACTCGAAGAGCTCACTGAAATCAGAGATTACTTTATGACTCTTCGTAAGAAGTATATGGACGCAGGTCTTCTCGACCAGAAGATGCTCGCTACTGATGCTAATGCACTTATCTATCAGGTACCTGGCGGTATGCTATCTAACCTTCTTTCTCAGCTTAAGCAGGCTGGTAAAGAGGACCAGCTCAACGAGGTATTAGCTGAAGTTCCACGTGTAAGAGAAGATTCAGGTTACCCACCACTCGTTACTCCTACATCACAGATCGTTGGTACTCAGGCTGTGTTTAATGTTATCACAGGTGAGCGCTATAAGATGTGCACTAAGGAGTTCAAGGATATGGTAGCAGGTAAGTACGGTACTACACCAATGCCTATTGACCCTGACTTCAGAAAGAAGATCATCGGCGATATGGAGCCTGTTGATTGCCGTCCTGCTGACTTACTCGAGCCTGAACTTGAGAAGCTCCGTGCTGAGATTCCTGAGTGGATCGAGCAGGAAGAAGACGTATTATCATACGGTATGTTCCAGAAGGTAGCACTCGACTTCTTCGAAAAGAGAAGAAACTCAGCGTGTGGTATCAATGGCGATAAACTCGATAAGGATAATATGATTCATCCGGTATAATTCTATTTAGGAACTAAGATAGAGTTAAATTCTTTTAAAGAAATAACGCAGGGCGAGTGAGTTATTCGCCCTGCGTATTTAAAATTCAACTGCATCTTTTTTTGTATAGCAGGGGAGTTAACTGATTTTCATAAAATTTATCCGACACCTGAATCAAAAAGGAAAAGGTTGATATCTTAATTTAATAGTATACGCGCTTGTAGCTCAGCAGGATAGAGCGTCCGCCTCCTAAGCGGAAGGTCGGGGATTCGAATTCCTTCAAGCGCGCCAGAAAGCACCGAAAACACTGCGTTTTTGGTGCTTTTTCTTGTTTTTGGGATACCAAAATAAGTTCGTACTCTTACTATATCCCGATTGGCTGAAAATTAGCAGAAAATCGGCGTTTTGCTAATCGCCTGCTAATAGAATTTTTAGCATATTTCTGCTAATTTGCACAGGCGTATGTTTCATCCATCGACCTTTTCTCATTTTTTATTGAACTAAAGCAAAAAATGTGGTAAACTAGATAATGCCAAACTAATTAAATATGCAAAGTGGTATTTTTATATCCAAGGGTATATTGTGCCTTTTTAGTTATACACTAAACCCAATGAATTTGATAAAAACGCAAATTCTATTATGGGTTTGGTTTTGTGCCATTTTGCATAATTAGTTTGGCGACTATCGGAGTTTGCGTTTTTTGTGCGGTTACTTCGGTAGCCGCACTTTTTATTTTTAAGGAGAAATGAAAATGAGTGAAGAAAAGAAATTGACCGCTATTCATTCAATCGAAAACCCAAAAAGGAGAATTGTAGAGGATTTAAAAATACGAAATAAGGATAATATGAAACTTTGTGCTGGTGAATACTTTGGAAACAAATTTACATATGCACAAACCTTTAAAATGTTTGATGATTTCAAGAAAGCTTTTATATATGTTGACGGTTTGAATAAAGATACTATAACTATATCTACTCCATCCACAATTGCCTCAGTTAATGCGTTTTACGGCGCTCTTGATGCCAATAAAGTATTGAACATGACTGGTCCAGGTTTTCTCCATGCATATACCGAAA
>JAFVVB010000096.1 GCA_017502425.1 Ruminococcus sp.
GAAGTAGTGTTCTTTATTAAAGATGGATACTGCCTCCCTATGTGTGACACAGCTAAAAATGTTTCGGACATTGACGAAAGCACCATTAAACTTTTCGGTAACGGTTCTGAGTACAAGCTTTACACAGATGATGGTTTCACCACAGACATCAACATAAATAAAATAAAAGTAATCAATAAATAAAAAAACAAGGCACTCAATTAAGAGTGCCTTGAAAACTAGTGCTAAGTTAATTATAAAACGATTTCACCGTCTACTGTACCAACGATACCGGCAGCGTTAGACTCGTCAGTGTCGATGTGCATAGCAGGTGCAAAGTTCGGATGAACACGGCACACAACATCGCCGAATGTAAGTTTTCTACCTTCAGCACCAACTTCTACTGATACGATCTGCTTATCCTCTACGCCAAACTCAGCAGCAGCATCAGGAGTAAGGTGAATGTGACGTTTAGCAGCGATGATGCCGCAGTCGATTTCTACCTCACCCTTAGGGCCTACGAGCTTGCAACCAGGAGTATCAGCAACGTCACCTGACTCTCTGACTGGAGCTACTACACCGAGCTTACGAGCATCAGTAAGAGCGATTTCAACCTGATCAGCATTTCTGAATGGTCCGAGAATAGACATAGTGAGTTCACCCTTAGGGCCAACAACAGTTACTCTCTCAGCACATGCGAACTGGCCAGGCTGTGAAAGGTCCTTTTTATTAGTGAGGGTTGCGTCCTCACCAAAAAGTGTAGCAAATGTTTCTGCTGTAACGTGAATATGACGAGCAGAAGTTTCAACCATAATTTTCATTAGTATACCACCAATCTAAATAATTATTTTACTTATACATTTTACATCAAATATATGTAAATTTCAACTTTTTTCACTATAAGAGGTGATTTTTTTGAAACTTGACTGGGAAACACTGAAAAATCAATGTGAAGAGTGTCAAAAATGCGATTTATGCAAAACTAGAACTAACGTTGTTTTCGGGGTAGGAAACAAAAACGCTGAGGTGCTTTTCATCGGCGAAGGTCCGGGAGAAAATGAGGATTTGCAGGGCGAGCCGTTTGTCGGTCGTGCAGGAAAGCTACTCGATAAACTCCTCTATGCGGTAGATCTGGATCGAAATAAAAATGTGTATATAGCTAATATAGTTAAGTGTCGCCCACCTAAAAACCGCGACCCGTTTTCTGACGAGCAGATAGAATGCATGGATTGGCTGCGAGCTCAGACCCGCTTGATCAGGCCTAAAATCATCGTGTGTTTAGGTAGAATTGCTGCGATGAAAATAATAAAGCCTGATTTCAAAATCACTAAAGAGCACGGTATATTCTTTAAAAAGAATGGCACACACATTATGGCGATGTTCCACCCAGCTGCTATATTAAGAAATCCGTCCCAAATGGAAGACGCATTGAAAGATTTTATAATTCTTCGAGAGAAAATAAAAGAAGTGTGCGAACACACATACTGATACTAATCCAAAGTAAAACTGAATATCAGAAAGAAAAGGCTCCGTATAATACGGAGCCTTTGTGTTTAGTTTAATAAACTTAGCAAGATTCTTTTCTTCTGTTGATAACGATTACACCAGCAGCAGCGAGCATAACACCGAGCATGATGAAGAGAACTGTTGTCTCCTGACCTGTCTTAGTTGTGCTACCTGAACCACCTGATGATGAACTGCCTGATGATGATGAACCACCAGTTGATGAAGAACCACCAGTTGATGATGAGTTATCAGATGTCTTATCACTTGATTTATCATCA
>JAFVVB010000097.1 GCA_017502425.1 Ruminococcus sp.
GAAGATAAAATCTCGGCTTCATGTTCACTTAAGGTTGAAGATAATATCACTACCGACCATATTATGCCAGCAGGTGCTAAGATTTTACCACTGAGATCAAATATTCCTGCTATTTCACAGCACTGCTTCACAGTATGTGATACTGAGTTCCCTAATCGTGCTAAGACTCTTGGCAGTTCAGTAATCGTCGGTGGCGCTAACTATGGTCAGGGCTCTTCTCGTGAACACGCAGCTCTCGCACCACTCTACTTAGGTGTTAAAGCTGTTTTGGTAAAGAGCTTTGCTAGAATTCATAGAGCTAACCTCATCAACGCAGGTATCTTACCACTTGAGTTCATCAACGAAAACGACTACGATAAGATCAGCCTTTTAGATGAGCTTGAGCTTCCTAACGTTAAGGAAGAAATCCTTAACGGCGACACAGTAACTATTATAAATAAGACAACTAACGAAACCATTACTGCTAAGTGTGAACTCACACAGCGCCAGAAAGATATAGCTATCTGCGGTGGTCTTCTTAACTATACTAAGATGAATGGTTAATTCTTATTTAGAATATTAAAGAAAGGACGATAACCAATGGATAAGATTATTATGAAAACTCCGCTCGTCGAAATGGACGGCGATGAAATGACCAGAATTATATGGAAAATGATTAAGGACATCCTTCTTCTTCCATATATTGATTTAAAAACTGAGTACTACGACTTAGGTCTCGAATACAGAAATGAAACTAACGATCAGGTTACTATCGATTCTGCTGAAGCTACTAAAAAATACGGTGTTGCAGTTAAGTGTGCTACTATCACTCCTAACGCTGCACGTATGACAGAGTACAACTTAAAGGAAATGTGGAAATCACCTAATGGTACTATCAGAGCATTACTTGATGGTACTGTTTTCCGCTCCCCTATCCTCGTAAAAGGTATTACACCTTATATTCCAACATGGACTAAACCTATATGTATCGCAAGACATGCATACGGTGATGTTTACAAAAACTCTGAGATGATTGTTGAAAAAGGTTCAAAGGCTGAGCTTTGTGTAACCGATGCTAATGGTAACGAATCACGTGAGCTCATCTTCGATTTCAACAACAGTGACGGTATCATTCAGGGTATGCACAACCTTGATTCTTCTATCTCTTCTTTTGCAAGAGCTTGTTTCAACTATGCTCTTGATCAGAAATTAGATTTATGGTTTGCAACTAAAGATACTATTTCTAAAAAATACGACCACACTTTCAAGGACATCTTTGCTGACATTTACGAAAATGAGTACAAAGAGAAATTTGAAAAAGCAGGTATCGAGTATTTCTACACTCTCATCGACGATGCTGTTGCTCGTGTTATCCGTTCAGACGGTGGTTACATCTGGGCATGTAAAAACTATGACGGCGATGTTATGAGTGATATGATTGCTACTGCTTTCGGCTCACTCGCTATGATGACTAGTGTATTAGTATCACCACAGGGTATCTACGAATATGAAGCTGCTCACGGCACAGTTCAGCGTCACTACTACAAACACTTAAAGGGTGAAGAAACTTCTACTAACTCAGTAGCTACACTCTTTGCTTGGACAGGCGCTTTAAGAAAACGCGGCGAACTCGACGATACACCACAGTTGTGTGAATTTGCTGATAAGCTGGAAAGAGCTACTATTGAAACCATCGAAAGTGGTATTATGACCGGTGACCTTTATCTTCTCTCAACTTTAGAAAACAAAACTAAAGTTAATACTGAAGAATTCTTAAAGGCTGTTAAAGAAAGACTCGAGCAACTACTTTAAGTTACTCCCAGATTTTGGAGGGATTATTATGGCAAAACAAATATCAATGCCTGTTATTCGCAGACTTCCTAGATATCATAGATTTCTGACTGAACTGGAAAGTCAAGGAGTCGAGAGAATTTCATCTAATCAGCTGGCTACTATTATGCGTTCCACAGCATCACAGATTCGTCAAGATCTCAATTGTTTCGGTGGATTTGGTCAGCAAGGATACGGCTATCCTGTAACACAGCTCAAAGAAGAAATCGGAAAGATTTTAGGAATTGATAAAAAATTCAATGCTATTCTTCTTGGGGCCGGTAATATGGGTAGAGCTGTTGCTACACATATGAATTTTAACAGACAGGGTTTTGAACTCACAGCTGTTTTTGATAAGAGTGAGGAAGTTGTCGGAAGTATGCTAAGAGGTATTACGATTATGTCAGATGACGAAATTGAAGGCTACTGCCATAAAAACAAAGTTGACGCCGCGTTTTTATGTCTTCCTAGAAACTCGGTAAAGCTGCTGATTGACAAACTCTATTCTCTTGGAATCAAAAACTTCTGGAACTTCAGCCACTATGACATAAAAAATGACTATAACGATGTAATCGTTGAAAACGTACATATGAGTGATAGTCTAATGACTTTATGTTATCGTATAAACGAACAGTATAATAAATAATCCCACATAAAAAATCAAAGACCGACGGATTATCCGTCGGTCTTTTGTTTTATCATTTATTATTCAGTTACTCTGTCGAGTATAAATTCTACGTCGCTTAAGTCCCCTACTCCATAAATATCCACTACACGCATAACTTTTTCTAGCATAAATAAAGTGTGTTTAGTACGCTCATCTTTGATATTAACAGCTACTGCACGCATAAACATAGAAACCATATCTTTAGTATCAAGGCGTTTAAGTGAATCAAAACGCTTTTTATCAACGAAGACAATACTTTTAATAGGTAGCTTCGCATGTTTGGATTTATCGCCATCTAAACCAAATGGCGTATCATAAGCATAGAAAACATCTCTGATCAATCTTACCGCAGGGTAATTAACACAGAACACTTTTTCTTCAGGTAATTTAGATGAAACATCAGATTCCTCGAATGGTGCAGAAAATAAAACAGAGACATCGTCATGCTTTACGGCGGTGGCACTTATAGGGAAACCGTTGAAATCAAAAAGAGCTCGACAAAATTCAGTAGAAATGTAAAAATCCTCAATAACATCAGCTGTATAACCCTCATACTCTTCCATATACTGAAGAAGTAAATCATCAGAAATAGACAAAGACAAATTAGGCTTATAATCAAAAGATGTCTCATAAGGCTTTAAATTATTAACCAGAGTAGTTGATTTTGTTTCAATTTCAATATTAAGTTCAGATATTCTATACTGCGCCATAGTTGCACCGCCTGTAAAATATTACTTTTAAGATTTTTTGTTTTTTAGATTTCTAAATAATTCTTAATTCGAATTATTTTAATGTACATCTTATAAATTCTTGAATCCAAAGTATACGTAGTATTTTTATGCTTAAAGGATTTCATCACAGCGATAATATCATCATAAACGATTTGATTATCGCGCACATCAAAAGAATCTCCGCTGATAACGTACGAATTGTCATCATTAACTTTAATGACACGATGCAGCACAAGTGAACCATCAGCCGGTCTAATATATAATACTACGTCATAAAGATTAATACTTTCGTTCTTTTTAGTGAGAACAACACTATCAGTTGTGCCATTTAGCATAGGCTTCATACCATTACCCGTAGGAATAAATAGCAAATCCTCACCTTTATCGAAAGTCTCATTCAAAAGAAAAAGAAAGTCTTCTTTTATAATATGATCACTCAAGTAAATCAGCCTTCTTAAGATTAGAGATAAATTTATTTATATCACACTTAGCTTTTTCTGTATCCACATCATATTCAGCGGTCAGCGATTCGACTAAATAATCAAATGATACGTCTTCAGATAGCCTTTCCCATAAAAAAGCTCCAGTATCGCTAAGCTTAATAATAGAACAAAAATCAGTTACTTTAGAGCCAAGTGGAACGACAATATGGCTATCAGAAATAGTTCTTAATACAAAGCCATCTTTTATTTTCATGATATCACCTACTGAGAATAATTATATCTTATTAGAGATATCTTTGCAAGTGATTTATGCAGTAAATATAAAGAGAGCACGTAGTTTCCCACGTGCTCCATAAAACGATTTATAACTAAAAAATTAGTATTCAAAAATCTTACCTATGTTAGTATCAATGAGTAAGCCAGCTTCAAAACACTGTATAGTTGTAGCATCCATAATGGAGGAAATGCCATCAACATCAACATCAGCTCTAATTTTAAAACCTTCAGGTTCATCAACCTTAAGAGCTAATACAAGCTGAATAAATGTTGCGTCTAATACAGTAATAATGCCGTCGTTATCAGCATCGCCTAACATGTAGGTTTCTTTTTCATCAATTAACACGAAACTCATATCGTTATTAACCGCATATCTATGAGCAAGTGAATTCTCATAGCAATAAATAACCACATTAGGTGTAGAATAAAAAGCTTCAGCATCAATAGAAGTTACAGTAGCAGGAACAACAACTTTAGCAAGACTCTCACAGTATCCAAACGCATGTTTTTCAATAGAAGTCACAGTCTCAGGAAGTGAGATTTCAGTAAGAGCATCGCAGTTCATGAAAGCACCCTGTGATACAGTATCAATCAAAGTGTTTTCTAAATCAACACTCTCTAAAGCAGTACAACCTGAAAAAGCATAATCATCAATAGAAGTAACACTAACACTCTGGAAAACAACGTCCTTAAGTGAGGTGCAATTCTGAAAAGCGTGATGAGATACAGTAGTGATATATTTACTCAAAGTAAGTTTCTGCATAGTTGTATTACTATCAAATGCATTGGCACCAACAGTAGTTATGTTAATGAGATTATGAGTATACGGAGTAAAAACGTTAGTCTGTGTGCCGGTATAATCATAAATCTCAAATTCAGTATCATTATTAATCTTATGATACACCCAGTCAGCAACCGGGAATAAAGTTACAGCGCTAACCGAAAGGCAAGCAAAAGCAGATATCATCACTATACTTAAAAGCAGAGCAATTATTCTGTTAGTAATTTTCATATAAATCACCTTTTTTAGTTAGCCCCCACAGTGCAAAAGCACTGTGGGGATTGTCGTTAATAATTACCAATCTGTATCAAAGTCTTCGTCACCAGGTGTTGTACCATCAATCGGCACGTCATCCTCGTAAGTAGTACTCGAACCAACGATATCAGCAACTAATCTGATATTGACGAACTCGAATTCCGGGTCAAAATACATTTTCTTCAATTTTCGTCCCTCCCAAATTAGTTAGTAGCAGCAGTGTTACCAAGTTCAAAGAAGTCAACGCTCTTTGGATTACTTAGGTAAACTTCACCATCAACTATAATGTAAGCAACAGCTGTGAAAGCATAATCACGATAATAGTGACCAGTTGATACTTCCTTATTGTTATCGTACTTGAGATAATAGTCGATACGGTTGAAGTTAGTCATACTTGAATTAGAAAGATTGTAGTAATAACAATTATAAGTATTGCCATCAGTACCAGGAATAGCCATATTCTTCTTCTTCTCACCAGCTACACGCTTGAGATAATTAGTCATAGTATCATCAACAGAAGGATATGTGATATCATCTGCATTTTCGATATAGTAGCTTGAATTTCTGATAAGCATCAAGCCGTATTCAATACCTTCAGCAGCCTGAACTGCTTTGAGTTCCTTACCATTAATGTTATTGAATGCAAGCAAGTAGTCAGTGTAGATATAGTCACCACCATCAGCGAACTCACGAGTGTAAGTTACTGAGTTGATAGATGGTACCCATTCCTGAAGATCTGTTTTACCATAAACAGCTTCGATAGTCTTATTCTCAACGATTCTGTAATTGTAGAATCGTGAGTAAGTAAGAATCTCGCCAGTTGCAGGTTCATACCAGTATGAGAATTTATTACCCTTTTCATCGTACTGAGGAGCATCAATCATAACAAGATCGTTGTAGTAACCAGTCTTTTTACCGCTCTGACCAGCCATTGAATAGTTAATAGTGTATGTAGGAACACCCTGATCAGCAATAAGAGTTACGAGAGATTTCTCAGTAGTAATGAAGTTATCTGCGATTGTCCAAGTAACAGTACCGTCGAACACTTCAGTTACATCAGAATTAGGTGCGTATGCAGAAATTTTGTTGTAAGAACCAAGATATGTGTAACCATTTGCTACATATTCATTATAGCGATCCTCGCCGTAAACAACAACTTCATCACCGTTACTAGCTAAGAATGTGTATGCTGTAATGTAAGCAGGAACGTATGGATTAAATCCGTTACCGATAAAGCCCATACATTCATCATCAGTAAGAACTACGTCCTTAACAGTGTAAGTTCTGAGCTCACCGAAACGGTTGTAGTACTTGTAATACAAGTCAGCCTTATTAGTAACACGTTTTACGTCTGAGTAAATATTGATAACCTTCTGAGAATCAGGAGAGTATTCGTAATCAAACTGAGCAACAACCTGTGAAGTTGAGTTTACTGAATCTGCATCAGTGAATACTTCCTCGTAAGTCTTAGTGCCGTCTACTGTGTAAGAATCAGTATACCAAGCGAAGAACTCACCATTCATAAGTGGAGTAGTGATAATCTGTACAGTATATGTGTGACCTTCTACACCTTCGAAAGCAACAGAAGTACGTGATGTAGATGGTGTACAGTTGTATACTGTGCCATCAGTATTATCAGTAACAACGATAGACATTTCTGATACACCACCGTGGGATGGAATAGCAGGGTCGTTGTTGATATAAGTAGAGTGGTTGATAATTACTTCGCCTTCAGCGATTTCTCTGAACATAGCATAGTATGTTTCATTCATACTGATATATGTATGATAATCAAAAGCAGAACTGATCTTATGATATGTGCCGTCAGCTTTCTGAGTATACCAACCAATGAATGTATAACCATCTTTTCTTACAGCATGAAGGTCAACAGCACCATAATCAAGACTGATATCAAGAGTCTGGAATAAACCGCCGTTTAAATCATCGAGATAGCCTTCACCGTAATCAGCGATGTGTGGATTTTCAGTATCAGGGTTGATAGTGAACTGATTTTCACCAGTCTGGAAACCAACCTTAACCTGAGCGTTTACAGTATCATCAAGATAGTTACCATACCACTGACCATCGTAAGAAACCTGGTGACCAGCGTTGTTTTCGTGCTCATAAGAGATAGCAACAGTCTTACCAGCAACACCAGCTTCGTTAGTGTTGAGAGCCTCATGTAAGTAAGTGTAAAGGTCATCAAGGTTGTTATCCTTATCATGCCACATAGCTGTGGAAAGGATTTTAGTTAAGTATTTACCAGTAGAATCGAATACGTACCAGTCAACAGCCCAGTCAGC
>JAFVVB010000098.1 GCA_017502425.1 Ruminococcus sp.
GCAGTATAACATACGGCACCGGTGTTGCTGTCGTTACAGACACAGGTATGAACACTCAGATGGGTAAAATCGCTAATCTTCTTGACAGTGAAAGTGAGACCCAGACCCCTCTTCAGCAAAAGCTCACCCAACTTGGTAAATATTTAGGTATTATTGCTTTGCTTGCATGCGCTATTATCTTCGTTGTCGGTATAGCTAACGGTATTGAGGTACTTGATATATTCATGACTGCTGTTTCTCTTGCTGTATCTGCTATCCCTGAAGGTTTACCAGCAATTGTCACCATTGTTCTTTCAATAGGTGTTCAGCGTATGGTTAAGAAAAATGCACTTATCAGAAGATTACCTGCTGTTGAAACATTAGGTAGTGCTTCTGTTATCTGTTCTGATAAAACAGGTACACTCACCCAGAATCGTATGACTTTAGTAAAGGCATACTGTGACGGAAAAGAACTTACTGACATAACTGACTCTAATGATGATGACATCAAAGAACTTTTAAAATATGGTACACTATGCTGTGACGGTTCAGTAGTATTCAGCGATGAAGGAGAACAGCATATCGGCGACCCTACCGAAACTGCTATCGTATATGCGGCTCACAAAAACTCAATGCCTAAAGATGAGCTCAACTCCTCTTTCCCTAGAATAAATGGTATTCCTTTTGATTCAGACAGAAAACTGATGTCAACAATCAACCAGATAGACGGTAAGAGTGTAGTCATCGTAAAAGGCGCTTTTGATATGATGGCTCAGCGATGCATCAAAGGCGACTTAGAAAAAGCAAAAATACTCACGGAACAAATGAGTAATGACGCGCTGAGAGTACTAGCTATCGGATACAAAACAATCGATACTATCCCTCAAAAATTAAAGAGTGAAGATATCGAAAACGGCTTAACATTCATGGGTCTTGTAGGAATGATAGATCCACCTAGAGAGGAAGCCAAAAAAGCCGTAGAAACATGTAAGCAAGCCGGCATTAAACCAGTAATGATCACAGGTGACCATGTTGTTACTGCTTCTGCAATCGCAAAACAACTCGGCATATTTAATGATGGAGATTTAGCTATAACAGGCACTGAGCTTGATAATATGAGCGAAGACGAACTAGATTCAATGGTGGAAAAAATCTCAGTATATGCACGAGTATCCCCTGAGAATAAAATCAGAATCGTAAAAGCATGGCAGAAAAAAAGGTCAGGTTGTTTCAATGACGGGTGATGGTGTCAACGATGCCCCTGCACTTAAGGCTGCTGACATCGGATGCGCTATGGGTATCACAGGTACTGACGTTGCAAAAGGTGCTGCCGACATGACTCTTACTGATGATAACTTCGCAACTATCGTTGACGCTGTAAAAGAAGGTCGAGGCATATATGCTAACATCAAAAAAGTTGTCGGATTCTTACTAGGTACCAATATCGGCGAAGTAGTTGCAGTGTTCTTTGCTATGATTTTATGGCACAAAACTCCCCTACTCTCTATGCAGTTACTGATGATTAACCTCGTCACAGACAGCTTGCCTGCTATCGCACTCGGTATGGAAGACGTCGAATCGGATATTATGGATAGAAAACCTAAGCCTAAAACCGAAGGATTATTCGCAAATGGTCTTGGCGTTAGAATCATTCTTCAAGGTTTAATGTTCGGTTTATTGGTTCTGATTGGTTTCAAACTCGGCGAAAGCATTACAGGTCAGGTCGAAGGTGGCCAGACAATGGCGTTCATGGTTTTAGCGTTATCTCAGGTGCTTCATGCGTTCAACATGAGATCAGATCGCTCAGTCTTCAAAATAGGACCTTTCAAAAACAAAAAGCTTAACCTTGCAGTACTTGCTTCAGCATTAATGGTGCTTATAGTATTATTTGTGCCTGGTATTATGACTGCATTCGGAGTTATCTATCTGACTCCAAAGCTTTACTTATATGCACTTGGTTTATCAGTAGTTCCGATAGTTGTAATGGAGCTTTCAAAAGCATTCGGTCTTATTAAACATAAACACTAATAGACAAAAGCGGATACCACATGGTATCCGCTTTTCGTTATGCAATAAAAAATCCATTCTACATAACTACAGTTGTTACGTAGAATGGATTTGATTAATTAGTATTTAAACAATGCAAACTATATAAATTGTTAAAAATTATTTATAGTGATGTAATCAGCTGAGCAATAAATCTCTGAATCTGGGTTGCATCCATAATGGATATTCTTGTGTCTCTGTCTGTATCAGCACAAGAAAGTCTGTCTTCAGAGATTGTTGTCAATTGAGCAATGTGTCTCTGGATTTCTGTAGCATCCATAACAGAAATTTTACCATCACCGTCTACATCACCGATAATCAACTCTGGCTTAGGTGGCTCGGTAGGTGTTTCTCCAACTGTTACAGTAAATGTATCAGTAAAGCCTTCGTAGGTTACAGTGATGGTATGTGTACCTTTCTTAAGAGCGTTATAGCCTGAAGTGGTGTAATCAGTTATCTCTTTCTTTGAGCCGTCTGTATATATACCCTTAACAACCATACCTGTAAGGTCGAGTTTTTCTCTGAGTTCATAAGCCTTCTTGGTAGGTTCAGTTTCAATATAGATACCTGTGAGCTTTGGAGTAGGGTCAACTATTGTAAGAGTCAGAGTTTTCGTATAAGACGAGCCACTTGGAGCAATCCACTTAACAGTCACTGTATTCTGACCTTCTTTTGAGCTGTCAAAACCTGTAACTATCCAGCCATCTACAACTCTTGAGTAGCCATCGTTATATACAGCCTGAACTTCCATACCTGTTGGGTCAAAACTTTCGCCCATGAGGTAGGTAGTTTTTGTTGGATTTGTGATTATTTTGATTTCGCTTACTCTGCGCACATGTACAGTAAACTCATATTCCATACCACTTGTTGTGTTTGCAGTGATGGTAGTATCACCCGCACGATAGCCTGTAATGTCGTGACCTTTTATTGTGACGTTTGAGTTATCAGCTTTAAGAGTTACAACATCGTTAGCGTCCTCAGGGTAAAACTCAAACTCAGCGTAGAAGGTTTCACCTAACTCGATGTCGATGTGGTCATCGTCGTCACCCTTTAGGATAATACCCTCAGCAGGGATAGAATAATCCACGAACTTAAAGCCGTTTTCGTTCGCAAAAGTTTCGGCATAACTACCCTTTTTACCACGGATAGTAGTTTTATCAGGGTAAGAAAGTGCATTAGTTTCAATAGAAGTTACTGATTCAGGGATAGTGATATCAACAAGAGAAGTACAGTTCATAAACGCCTGTGAGCCAATCTTAGTGAGCCCCTTAGGAAAAACAATCTTCTCGATAGAAGGACAATCCTTGAAAGTGTCAGACTTGATTTCTGTAATACTATAGTCAGCGATATTCACTTCTTTCAGTGTTTCGCATCCCATAAAAGCTTGATTATAAATATTCTTAACAGTACGAGGGATAGTGACTTTTTCAAGAGCTGTACAATTCTTAAATGCGTAATTGCTGATTGTTGTTGTACCAAACGGAATATCTGCTTCTTTTAAAGCAGAGCAACCGTAGAAAGTATAATCTGCTATTTTTAACATACCTTCTGGTAAACTAACACTTTCTAAAGAAGAACAATCATAAAAAGCATAATTATCTATTTCTGTTACACTGTTTGGGATAGTAATGCTTTCTAACGATTTGCAGTTATAAAACGCACTCGAGTTAATTGCAGTTAAGCTATTTGGGAGATTAATTTTTGATAAAGATATACAATCATTGAAAGCAGATGATTCTATTGTAGTAACAGAATTTCCTATTACCACTTCATTTAATCTCAAACAA
>JAFVVB010000099.1 GCA_017502425.1 Ruminococcus sp.
TGCCTGCTTCAATCATTTACAAGAAAAAGAAAACTAAAGGCAACGCAATTCTTGCAATGACAATTGCGACAGTCACTATGGCAATTCTCGGAGTTTTCATCAACGCTTATGTTATGATACCGATTTACTCAAACTTTATGCCACTGGAACAAATTATACAGATGGGAAAAGACATTGTGCCGTTTATCACAAACACACTGACATTCTGCGTGTTCTGTGTTGCTCCGTTCAACCTTATCAAAGGTGCGATTGTGTCAATCATCACTACCTTTATTTACAAGCCGTTGTCCAGAATTATCAACAAGAACGGTTGACATAATAATAAAACAAGTATATACTAGTGTAAATTACAGAGTAAAAGATCGTGCGTCAAGTGTTTCACAGACGGGGAGTTGCTGTGAAAACGAAAGGGTGACCTGCGGTGCGGTCTTTGCATCCCGCTGTTACATACGGATATTACCTCCCTATGTGATAACGAGATAGGGAGGTTTTTATTTATGAATTTTATTGAAACACTGAAAAAATCGTCACAAAATCTTTCTAAGATTCAACCGATGTGCATTTGTGCAATGATGCTGGCTTTAAGAATTGTACTGGGAATGTTTACGAATTTCACGCTAAGCTTCGCTCCTTTTGTGAAAATCGGATTCTCTTTCCTACCGATTGTTATAGTGGCGTATTTATACGGACCTGTGTGTGCGGCTGTGGTATCAGGGCTTGGCGATATATTATCAATTATTATGAGTAATCCTACTGCATTTTCGATAATGCCGGGAATTACACTTTGCTATATATTTGAAGGTTTTCTGCTTGGAGTAGCTTTATATAAGCGCAGTGGATTAAAAAACATCATTTTCGCGTTCATACTCGCTCTGTTTTTATGCAGACTTCCTCTGAATACCTATGTGTTACATCTGATGATGAACATTCCTTATGCTAAGCTGTTACTTTATCGTTCAGCTATACTGATCCCTTTTTCTGTCGTTGAAGTTTCACTCAGTTATTTTGTCATCAAGTATCTGAGTAAATTAAAAATATTACAAACAAAATAACGGAGGGTATTATGGGTAATAACGATAACAAGCAAACCAATGAAGTTTATGATTCGTATGAGCACTTTGATGCAAATCCTCAGGTGCAACAATATGAACACAACAACTCAGGCCTTAGAAACACAATTATAATATGTACTATCGCTATCATAATCACCATTCTTACCGTGTTTCTGATTACATTTAAGTTTGGTTCAGCAAGCGTAGTTTACGAAAAGGTTGAAAACAAAGAATATAACGACGCATACAATTACTACGAAGAAGTAGTCAGAGATAAACCGCTACAAAAGCGATATTTAAAGCATTATCTCAGAGGCTATGAAGATATCATTATCAATGATTATGATTCACACGTTGTAAATATAGACGACGCTACGAACTTCGTGTACATACTCGATGACGTCGGATACACTGATATTGATTTTATTCTTGAGCATTTTTCGTATTATAGTCAGAAACAACATGATACTGATACTGATAACGACACTGAA
>JAFVVB010000100.1 GCA_017502425.1 Ruminococcus sp.
AATCGTTGGTCTTACAGACGAGAAGAGAAAAGTTGTTGTTACAGGTCTTGAGATGTTCAGAAAGACTCTTGACTATGCTGAGGCAGGCGACAACGTAGGTGTACTCCTCCGTGGTGTTCAGAGAACAGACATCGAAAGAGGTCAGGTACTTGCTAAGCCAGGTACAATCAAACCTCACACAAAGTTCCGTGGTCAGGTTTACGTTCTTACTAAGGACGAGGGTGGCCGTCATACACCATTCTTCAACAACTACCGTCCACAGTTCTACTTCAGAACAACTGACGTTACAGGTACTATCTCTCTTCCAGAAGGCACAGAAATGTGCATGCCTGGTGATAACGTAGAGATGGACGTTGAGCTTATCACTCCTATCGCTATCGAAGTTGGTCTTCGTTTCGCTATCCGTGAAGGCGGTAGAACAGTAGGTTCAGGCGCAGTTATCGCTATTAACGAATAATTTCAGACCTAAGGACTATCCTTAACTGAAACTCAATATCAAAGCAGTTTGTGGCTCACCTTTTTGGTGAGCCACTTTTTTTTGCTTGAAAAGGACGTGTTATAGTGTTAAAATATGAGTATCAAAACTTTGGAGGTTGCTATGAAAAGGTCATTTTTACTGGTTTTAGTTACTTTATTTATGTTTTCAATACTCAGCGGATGTTCAGATAGTACTTCAAAAACACCTATCAGTTCCGATGTTTACGTAAATGATACTGATGCTGACGTGAATACCGATATTGCCGATAACTCTTTATATAAACCGATAGTCGAAGAAATTATATCAGCACAGCAGAGCAAAGGATTTGCGCTTTCATACGGAACTATATATGATGTTGATTCTAACGGTGTAGATGAGCTTATTATGATGTACGATAAAGATAATGTGTCGCTCCAAGGGGGAGAATCATACGGAAGCTGTATGGTTTACAGTGTTTACACTTTAAAAGACGGTGAGGTAGAAAATCTCATAAACGAAGAGATGTTATATGTGCTGGCAGGTGGACCTCAGGGCGAGGTGTCAGTATTAAATGACAATGGGCAAACTCTTCTTGGCTTTAAATACAGCGAAATTGACCCTCTCAATAATACACTTTATACCGAGGGTAAGTGGGATATTTACTCACTAAACGATGCTGATATTAAGAATGAAAAAGAAGTTGAGTACGGTTACGAGTCATCAAGCGATTTATCTACGATAATTTACAGCAACAGTGAGGTTACTATAAACGGCTCTTCCGATAAATACGAGAATTTTGAGAAATGGCTCAACGGCTGTAATCCTCAGGTTATCCTCAGCACAACGGACGAAAGCTTAACACTCGAGAATTTATTACCTAAGCTATGATAAAACGCCACACATTAAGTGTGGCGCTTTTTTATTATAAGTCTCGAATGAATTGTAGTAAAACTATGTTTATTGATTTGAGTAAAAAGATATGTTAATATATTTTTATTATTGGAGGTCCTTAAATGACTGAGCAGGAATTTATAAAAGAATTTAACAGACGTAAGTTTTACTATCTTGAGTATAATAACTCCATGTACGCTGAGCTTCTGAATTATGTTAAAGATAATTATAATTGCGTTTCAGATGAGGAGCGTTCTGAGTTTTTAGATGAAATGGCAGATGTATCTGTCGCTAATCTTGATAAACTAGTAGATGAAAGATTTTATGCTAAAGTTCAAGAGTATGCAAATACTCTGGATTCGAGTAAGTACTATTACTATGAAAAGGTAAATGAATTCATCGATGAGCTCGAAAAAGAGCATCCTCTCAATAGCTCTTTAATTGTTTGCAGGATAATTTACAGCGAAAAGTACAAGGGTTTTAAAGTAGATAAATCTTTGAGCTATGAAGACAATATACGTAGAATAGCAGAATGCTATGAAGCTGATGATGATTATGATAATGCACATAAGGTGTATTGTTTTCTTGGTGATTATAAAAGCGCCAGAAGAGTCCGATATACTCAGGCAAAGAATTCATTCTATGATGATGATTTTGAGAATGCTAATTATTACTTTCGATGCGCTCTTGATTATGATGATGCTCCACTATACGTTATGTATACAGAAAATGAACCGACGGAGCACGAACGCTTTAAAAAAGAAGTCGAGAGGGATTATTTATGCAAGCGTTTGAGAGAATTACAGCCTAAGCTTTACGATGAGTATATTGAGCTGTTTGAGAAAAACGAGCAAAAACCGTCACCACGTTTAAGAAAAAAGCTCAGCAAGCTTTACGATAAGCTGTATGAATATGTGCCTACTCTTGATGATGAGTTGGTTGAACGCTATCGTGACAAGGTAGGCGAAGATATTGTATTATCGTGGCTGGGCGATTTACCTGTCATTCATGTGCACGATAAATGATGATAACACTTGAAATAAATAAAGAAATGGTGTATCCTTGTAACATCACAAATAGGAGGAATTTACTATGTTAAATAACGAAGATATGATTCAGGAATATGAACCACAGATTATCACTTTAGAGGATAATGAAGGTAACGAGGTTGAGTTCGAGCTTTTAGACGTAGTTGAGTACGAGAGCGAGGAGTATATCGTGCTTATCGAGAACAACGAGGAAGCTCAGGACGTAGTTATACTGAAAATCGAGAGCGTTGACGATGAAACCGAGAACTATGTCGGAATTGATGACGAAGAGCTGCTTTCAGCTGTTTTTGAAACATTCAAGGAGAAATATAAGGATGAATTCGACTTTGAGTAAGATTTTAAGAGCTGCACTTGCACTTATACTGTGTCTGTGTATGTGTTTTATGCTTTGTTCTTGTAAGAAAAAAGCGGATAAACTCGACGTTGAGGAAATCAGCCAGATTTGTGTAAAAGGTGCTTTATATGAGAGCTGGATGTGTAACTTCACCGACGATGAGTTTATAAGCGAAATGGTAAAGATGTATAACGGAATCCGTTACGAAAAAAGTGAAGAAGCCGTTAATATGATGGACGCAGAAAAGGTCTATTCGCTGACATTTTATAACGATGACGAGACTGTCGCTACTTTTATCGTAGATGTTAATAAAAACTGTTCTTTCGAAGCAGGCGGGGAGTCATACCACATCGTGTCCGACTTTGACTTTGAAGAATTATCAAAAATGATAAATGATCAGAAAACTGAGCTGAAATCAAGCATAGCTACACCTGATCAAAAATAAAGCGAAAAAAAAGAGCATTCGTATGAATGCTCTTTTTTAGTGTAATTTATGAATTTTATTGAAAAAATCAAGGTGTACGAGTAGTTTGTAAAAACCGAATCCGATAATCACGCACACGATGAATTCACCCAGCGCTACCGTAAGACTCTGATATAAAAAGCTTCCTATGTGGAAAGGTCCTTCGATTAAGAATATCTCAAGCTCTAAAGCTATGATGATTCCGTTAGATAATACCGGCATGAAAAGCGAAAGTAACGGAACGCCTTTGAGTCTAATGCTCTTGAACCTATACATGAGTGCTACTGCTAAAAATGTCGCAAATGTGCCGAAAATAGTGTCCAGCGGTAAAGCAGAAGAGCTCATGATGTTTGAAATAAGAGTGCCGACAGTAAGTCCCCACACAGCAGAAGGGGTGAAAACTGCTAAGACACACAGCACCTCGGATAATCTCAGTTGGATAGCCATGGAGGTTGTACCTGGAACCATAAATTCCTGAGCATAGGTGAGAACGATATAAAGTGCTGCTATCATCGAACCCTCAACCAGATAGTAAACCCTGTTATTTTTCTTCATATTAATTTTTCCTCTTTTACTTAGTTTTGTTTAAAGTCAGGAAGTTTTCGAACTGACTAAGGTGTATTCTAGCATAAATTTACGTGGCTTTCAAGTATCTGTAAAGCTTTATCACAGCAAAGATGTATCTTCATAAAAGTCCTGCAAACGGGAATAATCCGGGGTCCCAAAAATCTGAGATTTTGGGGATAGGAGGAGCAAGCCGTAAGATGTAGATTTTGCGGATAGCATAATCGAAATCGACAGGCTTTGTGACGACGCGGTTGCCGTCCCCTACGATATATTTAAGGGCTGCGCACCTCGGCAAAATTTGGGGTCCCCGAAATCTATGATTTAGGGGAGAGGACGAACCTCGACACGAGTAGGCAAATAACACTTTATTTGCAACGAGTACAGAGAGTGAGGACGATGTCACGCCTCGTATGTTCTCGCATCTCTTTTAAATCTCTACTGTTCCTCAGTAACGAGATAAATCAAAGAATATATGTACTCTTTGATTTTCTATCTCGTGACCTCGATCACATTGAGATTTAAAAGGCTCGAACACTCGGCGCTTAAACTAAAAGCTGCTTACGGTTTTGCCTTTGATTAAATCCTGCACGCTCTTTGAGAACTTGGTGCAGTAGCTCTTATATACAAGGCATAATGTTTCGCCGTTTAAGTCTGCGACGTACTTAGTATTACCTGTTGAGTAAACTTCGATAACATCAGTAGGTCTTGAAGTAGAGTATGACAGCTCGATAGTGAGCACTTTACCGCCCTTTGCTGAGCCTTCGGCTTTGCCTGCGTTTTTCATATTACAGATATTCTGGTAGAAAACCTGGAAGTTATCTGAATCAAGACGCTTGTCTTTATATGTGCAGGTAGTAGTCTGGACATCTTCTGTCTCACCGTCAGTATTAGTAACAGTTTCGGTAGCATTTACAACATCAAAAGCATATGAACCGCTACTGTCTTTTACTACGATTTTAGTAAGAGAGTTGAAGTTAGGGTCAATCACCACATCAGGAGTGAGCTTATCAACGCTGGTTGAAATCCACGGAACTGATGCGACACCGATTTTGTAAATAATGTTGCTGTCACCAATAATGTAAACGCTGTCGTTTTTAGGAGCTGAGGTTTTCAGATTAACGGAAGTATCAGGGTAAACAGCACTAAGAACCGCATATGGATTTTTCAATCCGTATTCTGAAAGCTGAGCATCGCTTGGGTTTACGCACACAGCCTCCTCAGCAAACAGACCTCTGATACCGCCTGTGAAATTAGCAGATTCGACTTCGCTGATAAACATCTTCTTAGGTGAAATCATAACGTATGTTGAGTCGATAGCCTCGTCATCGTTAGGTCGAAGTTCGATAGTATCTTTAAAGTTAGTACCGCTGAGTTTCAGCGACTGAAATTCGTTATTATCGGTAGTGCTTGCTGCTGTGTTGATATTGAGGTCAACTAAATCAAGCACAGAGTATAAAAAGCTGTCAGCAGCTTCGTTTTCTATAACAAATACAGATTCGCAGTCACCAAACTTAATATATGTACCTTCACCGTTAGGGGCTTCACCACCTACAATGATAGTGGAAGTTGTTTTATCAGTGAAAAGGGTTTTTACGGTAGCTCTTGGCTTTTCAAAACCGAAGTCTTTACTTTTCTCTCCTGATACGTCGGCAACACTACTGAAGTTAATCGCGGCAACGTCATCAGCGATAGCATCAGCAACACCCGCCTGAAGAGTCATATCCTCATATCCCACTAATGTATATTTAGTAGCATCGGTTTTCTCCTCACCTGTTTCCTTATCCTTAGTGGTAGGAGTATGGGCTATAACAGTGAACGAACCTGACTCGTTTTCAACGTCAATCTGCTTAATCTGAGATGGTGTGTACTCAATAAGAGTGCCGTAGCTGTTGTTCTCGAGTTCACCCTTTTTATTCAAATTGAGATTTATCTGGTGCTCTCCTGCCTCATCAACAGTAGCAGAAGCGTCAGCACCGTAATCAATCTCGGTTTTTTCTTCTTTAACAGGCACAGTCTTTAAAAGTATAACGATACCGATAATTACTACAACCACTACACATCCGATAATTACCCATAACAGGTTTTTGGATATTTTCCTAGGTTTTGAGGTTTTCTCCTTATCAGTTACGTCACAAGTGTCACGCTCTAAAAATGATTTCATCGCTTCCTCTACGTCAGCGTTATCATTTATATCCTCAATAACTTCGGTAGTATCAACACCGGTTTCGTTTAATTTATCTTTTTTATTTTCAGCCATTATTTATGCCTCCTGCGAATAAGCACGATGATACCGATAACTAATACCATAAGAGGAACCAGATATCTGAACACTACACCCAGTGCAATAGATGTACCGGTAGAAGTGATTCCGAGTTCTTCTGATTCGAGTGTTTTTCCCTCTACTGTGATAGTAGCATCATCACGCTCAGCGATAGTGTTAAAGAGGTTGATAACATATTCAGCGTTATTGAAAGTAGAAACACCAAGTGCTGATGCTCCTAACGAGTCGTATGAACCAAATACGATTACGTTAGAACTCTTTGTTTCGTCTTCGTTACCCTTAGTACTGATAGCAGCACCGATGAGTTTTTTAGGCTCTTCTTCGTTATAGTCCCAGTTTTCGTCAGCTGTGAGTGGCATTTCAACCGCAGCTTCTGACGATGAAAGCAGACTTACTGCTGCGCTGTCAATAAGTTCAATCGGCATACAGTACATCATAACCACAGGAATGGATGTGTCTTTAAGTCCGTTTGAAAAGTCAGTATTATCGTAGTTAACGATAGTGAAAAGGTTAGGATACGGAGTATTTGTCATATACTGAGTATCGGTCTCGAAAAGATAGCTTCTCTTGACTTCCATTCCCCAGTCTTCAAGCAGAGAATCGATGTATGGTGTGCTTTCTGGTGCTTTATCGTTAGGAACATAAAGCAGTGTACGACCGTAGTTGCCGTCGTTGTGTAACCAATCAACTAAAGTGTTATATGTATCCTCGTCGATGTCCTTAGCAGGAGCGAAAAGGATAACAAACTGAGATTTCTCGGAAATTTTACCGTTTAAAAGTGATATGGTTTCAACATCATATGCGTTGTTTGATAAAAGTGATGTCAAAGCGTCGCACTCAATCTCACCGTGACCGCCAAGTACGGTAACACCGATTTTTTCTTCAGTAGTAACTCGTAACATAGCTGTGAGTACAGCCTGCTCTACGTTCTGACCGCTTACTACCTCTTCGCCGTATGAGAGCATTTCTTCGTCATATGTGAATATGTCTTCATTCGCTATTCCGAGGTACTCATCACCGTGTTCAACCACCAAAAGATATGACTGATTCTGCCAGTCAAGGTCAGGATATGAAGTGGTAAAAGTAGGGTTTTTAGTAAGATTTACGTATTTAAGCTTGATGTTCTTTGAGTTTTTCTCAAACTCTCCTAAAAGCTTATTAACCTGAACATAGTATTCGCCCTGTGCTTCTAAGCTCTGCTCTTCTGCAAGTACGTAAATAGTGACGTCTTTTTTAAATTTTGCTAAATGGTCAAGTGAATCGTCGGTGAGCTTATACGCATCGTTAGAAGTAAGGTCAACGGATAAAGAGTCAAATCTATCACCAAGTAAGCCTACTACGATGTTAACACCGATAACGATAGCGATAAAAATCGCAGTGATAGCGATAGCTAAAGAACCGCGTTTAGCGTTTCTGGACTTCAGAAAAGCCACGAGTTTACTAGGCTTTTTCTCTTTTGGAGCCTTAGGCTGGTTATTTTTATTTTCTTTCATTTTTATACCTCCTTAGCTCCAGCGTTTTTTCTCAAACAATCTGATTGTAAGGAAAAGGAAAATAGCAATAACGCTTACAAAGAACACGATGTTTGAGATATCAAGTATACCGTATGTAAAGTTAGTGAAATTAACGTTGAAAGAAATTGAATTGATTAAACTCTGCACAAACTGCACTTGACTGATGCTTGCAAGTGAATCAAGCATGTAGATAATCATGCCGACACCAATGCTTAAAATAGCAGAAACAACCTGACTTTCAGTTGTAGCAGAAATAAAAATATCGATAGCAATCCATGAACCACCTAAAAGAAGCATACCAAAAATAGTACAAAGCACAATAGCCCAGTTAGGTGAAGTGAAAAAGCTGATAACAAGTGCATATACTAAAAAGATAGCTACACAGCATGCGTAAAGTATAAATGCACCTAAAAATTTACCCATAACTATCTCAAAAAGGCTCACAGGAGCAGTGAGCAACGCCTGGTCGGTTTTCTGGCGCTTTTCTTCAGAAAAAGATTTCATAGTAATGATAGGCACTAAAAACAGTGTAATCATGAACATATTAGAGAAAACCGGTGTCAGGCTGGATGAGCCG
>JAFVVB010000013.1 GCA_017502425.1 Ruminococcus sp.
ACCCGAGCTGTTGATTTTTAACGGTGCGGGATATATGGCAGGTAATCTGATATATGTTTATGCTGTTAAGAATAATTCTGTTGTATATGTCGGCTCTGTTGGTAGTAGAGCTTGTAATATGTTCTATGATATGAACAGCAGTTATCGCGGTCTTTACTGTCAGGATGGTAATATGGGTTACTATGGATGCACATATTACTATATGAAAGATTATAAAATAGTGCATTCAAATGTTATGGCTACTATTGTTACCGGAACAAATATTAAAACGGAAGTATATAACAGTACTCTCTATAACGCGTATAAAAAAGCTACTAAACCTCAAGGTAGTAATTATTATAATCTGGGACTAAGACAGCCGAACAGCTATCTGATGCAATATACGTGGAATCAGATTTACTATGGAATCGGATGGAATGGTTTTGTCGGTGAGTACCAGTATCTAGCGATTCCTAAAATCACTAAAGTGGAGAATTTAAGCGGTGGTGCCAGACTCACATGGAGTAGTGTAAAAGGTGCCGAAAAATACCGTGTTTACATAAAGAATGGTAGCAGCTGGACTAATATTGGTACTACTACCAGCACAAAATTTGATCACAAAATCTCAAAATCTAATTCCACATACACCTATACTGTGAGATGCTTAAGTGGTGACGCAAAAAGATTTACCAGCTCTTTTAACAAAACAGGAGTGAAAAACACCTACATAGCACAGCCGAAAATCACGAAGTTTGAAAACGTAAACGGTGGTACGAAAATCACATGGAGTACGGTAGCAGGAGCGAGCAAATACAGATTATTCAAAAAGACTAACGGAAGCTGGGCTGCGTTAACAACTACTACTGCGACATCTTATACCCATAAGATTTCATCGTCAAACACTAAAACCACCTACACCGTACGTTGCATAAGCTCTGATTTGAAGAAATATACCAGTAGCTTTAACTCATCAGGATATACTAATACATACATAGCTCAACCGAAAATCACAAAATTTGAGAATGTAAACGGTGGTACAAAAATCACGTGGAGTAAGGTGGCAGGAGCTAGCAAGTATCGTTTGTTTAGGAAAACTGCCAGCGGTTGGAGCGGTATTGCTACCACCACATCTACAAGCTACACATATAAAATATCCAAGTCAAATACAACGAATACTTACACAGTTCGTTGCATAAGCTCTGATAATAAAAAGTACACCAGTAGCTATAATAAAACAGGCTATACTTACAAATACATAGCTACTCCACAGCTGAAAAGTATTTCAGATACTTCAAGCGGTGTGAAACTAACTTTCTATAAAGTCAGTGGTGCACCTAAGTACAGAGTGTATAGAAAAACATCGGGAGAAAGCTTTACTAAACTTGCTGATGTATCTAATGCGTATGATTACTACGTAGACAAAACAGCGAAAAAGGGTGTGCAGTACACATATACAGTAAGATGTATTTCTTTTGATGGTAAGTCCTTTGTATCAGGGTATAACAGTACAGGACTTACTATCACACGAAAATAATATAGTAAGCAAAAGGCTTAGCTACGTAGTAGTAGCTAAGCCTTTTAGATTATGGGGGTGTTATTTTCTGAATGATATAGTGAATGTAATTGTGTCGTTGTTGAGTACTATATCGAGTGCAAAATCGTGTACATCGCATATGGATTTGACTATTGAAAGTCCGAGTCCGTTACCTTTGCTGTTTCGGTTTTTCTCCACTCTGAAATACTCCTCAGTAAGATTTTTGATATCATCGTGAGTTACATTATCACAGCGGTTAGAAATGCTGAATTTATTCTCGCCCAATACGATACTTATATCGGTATCATCAAGTGAGTACTTCACGGCGTTATCAACAAGATACGATACAGCTCGTCTGAGTAGCTCTCTATCAGCTTTTATTATGCATTTTTCATCTGCTCTTACTGTGATGTTTTTAGATTGAGGTATATTATAGTAATCACGTAAAACACCCGCGGTCAGTTCTTCTATATCGATGTTTTCTAAATTCAAATTATGCTCAAAAGTACCGAGTCTTGAAAAATCAAGCATCTTATGAACGAGAGAGTTCACTTCATTCGTACGCTCAATTATTCTGTCGTAATAATGCTCGCGCTTTTGCGCATTCAGGTTTTCTTTAAGATTCTGGGCGTAACCTGAGATGATAAACAGCGGAGTTTTTATATCGTGAGCGAGAGCGTTGGTGACTTCTCTGCGTTTTTCTTCTTCAACTATCTGGGTTTTAATAATTTTTCGAAGCGAAATTACGAGTATCGCACCTATGATAAGAAAGAATAAAGTGCAACCGATTAATCCGCCTATAAGCGTTGACTTTATGCTTTCTAAAACGTTGAATCGTCTTTTGTAGTGAATGCTGATAATCTCGTTGTATGAAACTGCCGAATCACTAGGAAGGTTACCTTCATCAAAGCTGTTTTCGTAAATCTCGCTGATTGACTGGACAGTCATAACGCTTTTGTTTTCATATGTATAGGTGAAATTACCGGTTTTCTCTACCAATCCGTTATATGTTTCGAATTCTGAATCGCTAGGAGGAATGTATGGGTCCTCCATCAGACCGCTGGAGCGATGTGTGCCTACTACGAAATCTCCCGGAATTACATCACGTGTATCGTGCGCGTTTTTGAGATATTCGGCATTTTCAACACCGCTTGGGTTAAGCTCGAATTCTTCTATCGGCGTGTCTGTTCCGTTCCACGGGTTCGTACTGTCAGTTTTAACTATTTTCACGGTTTTTGGAATGATTTTACCGGGATGAATGTAGTAAAACGAAGTACATAAAAGTTCGTAGTAACCGAGCTTGCTGTAAAGGTAGTTGCTGATAGTTTTATACTGTTCATCACTCATAGAGCTTTTGAAGTGTTCGTAGTCGATTTTACCTTCACGGGTGTGTCGCATACCATCTTTAATGCAGTTATAAAAAGCATAGGAATATTTATCTGTATCCATAATCAGATTATACTTAGCATTTCCGATGTATAAAGGCTTTGATGTATTAAGATTAG